>CALMOI010000384.1 GCA_937871735.1 uncultured Comamonadaceae bacterium | reverse complement strand
TCACCGTTGAGGTGCATTTGGCCAATGGTTTACCCTGCTTCACGCTGGTGGGTTTGGCTGATGTCGAGGTCAAAGAGGCCCGCGAGCGGGTGCGCTCGGCCTTGCAAAATGCCGGGCTGGAGTTTCCGCACAACAAGCGCATCACCGTCAACCTTGCGCCGGCTGATTTGCCCAAAGACTCGGGTCGGTTTGACTTGCCGATTGCCTTGGGTATCTTGGCTGCGAGCGGGCAAATTGACGCGGCGCAGTTGGCCGGGTATGAATTCGCGGGCGAGCTGTCGTTGTCGGGTGCGTTGCGCCCGGTGCGTGGTGCGCTGGCCATGAGCTTGGCACTGCACCGCCAAGGTTTGGCAACGCGCTTGGTGTTGCCACCCGCCAGCGCTGAAGAAGCCGCGCTGGTGCCCGGTGCCAGCGTCTACCGCGCCCGCCATCTGCTGGATGTGGTGCGCCAGTTCGCGCCCGCCGCCGTGCAAGACACACTGCCCGAACCCGACAGCGGCGACGGCTGGGCGCGTCTGTCGCCAACACCGCTGCCCCAAGCCGCCCACTATGCCGATCTGGCCGATGTGAAAGGCCAAGCCGGTGCCAAGCGCGCACTTGAGATTGCGGCTGCGGGCGGCCACAGCCTGCTGCTGGTCGGCCCGCCGGGCTCGGGCAAATCCATGCTGGCGCAGCGCTTTGCCGGACTGCTGCCCGCCATGTCAGTGGATGAAGCCTTGGAAAGCGCCGCCATCGCCAGCTTGGGCGGACGTTTTGCGCTGAACCGCTGGGCGCAGCGCCCCACCGGCAGCCCGCACCACACCGCCAGCGCGGTGGCGCTGGTGGGCGGCGGCTCGCCACCCCGGCCCGGCGAAATCTCTCTGGCGCACCACGGCGTGTTGTTTTTGGACGAGCTGCCCGAATTCCCCCGCACCGCCCTTGAAGCGCTGCGCGAGCCACTGGAAACCGGCTCCATCACCATCGCCCGGGCGGCGCGGCGGGCCGAGTTCCCGGCGCGCTTTCAACTGGTGGGCGCGATGAACCCTTGCCCTTGCGGCTATTTGGGCTCGCCGCTCAACGCCTGCCGCTGCACGCCCGACCAAGTGCTGCGCTACCAAGGCAAGTTGTCTGGCCCGCTGCTTGACCGCATCGACTTGCATGTGGAAGTGCCCGCGCTGCCGCCCGCAGACCTGTTGAACACCCCGCCCGGCGAAGGCACCGCCGACATCCGCGCCCGCTGCGAGCAGGCCCGCAGCCGCGCCTTGGAGCGCCAAGGCCGCAGCAACCACGACTTGCAAGGCGCACAAATTGACCAGCACCTTCAACTCGATGCCGCAGCGGTCAAGTTCATGAACACGGCGGCAGCCCGCTTGGGCTGGAGTGCCCGCGCCATGCACCGCGCTTTGAAAGTCGCGCGCACCATCGCCGACTTGGCCGGGGCGCACAGCACCCAAGTCACGCATGTGGCAGAAGCCGTCCAGTACCGGCGCGCCCTGCGCAGCGCCTGAAACCTGTTGCCGCGCCTCCGGCAAAACACCGAGTGACGCTGCGCCGCCAGCGCCTAAACTTTCGCAACCCACGTTCACTCTTATCGCGAAGGCAGCCATTTCCATGCAAATCGACTTTCATCATGCCGTCACCTACATCGTGGCGCGGCTGGCCGGGTTTGAGCACCCGCAGGCCGAAGTCATCGCCCACAGCGCCCAGTACGTGGACGATGCCACCTGCGACGGCACCATCCGGTTCGACAACGGCGCGCAGTACTCCCGCATCGCCTCAGCGCACAAGATGCTGGATTACAAAAACATGGATGAGTTGGCTTCGCACACCTCGTGGCTGCCCTTTCACTTCCTGCCCGGCAATTTGGGCGAGGCCGCACCCGACACGCCCCAAACCCTCAGCAAAGCCGACTATCTAGCCCGCTGCGTTTGCCGACCGGGCAGCCCCATCGCCCAAGACATGATGCAAGACGTGATTCGCCGCCAAGAGCGCCCTTACGCGCTGCACCGCTTGGGCATTGCCAGCCACGTCTATATAGACACGTGGGCGCACCAAGGCTTTGTCGGCTACCAAGATGAAATCAACCGCGCCAGCAACATCACCACCACCCGACCGCAGCGCACCAAAGCCTTGAAAGACCGGCTCGGCAATTTGTTTGGCGATGCGTGGGACAACGTGCAGTCCGAGCTGGTATCCAAAGTGCTGCCGCTGGGCCACGGCGCGGTGCTGTCCTTCCCGGATCAGCCTTACCTCAAGTGGAGCTACACCAACGGCCAAGGCCAGCGTATCAAGCGCGACAACCCCGCCGACTTTGGCACTGCCGTGCGCCAGCTCTACCAGCAGTACAAGCGCTACCAAGCCTATACCTTGAACCCCAGCGCCGCCGTGCTCGACCAAACCTACCCCGAACACGAAAAGCTGGCGCTGATCGACACCTACCTCGTCAAATTCACCGATGAAGACGGCGAAGTGCGCCACCGCCAATGGCTGGAGCTGATCGCCAACGGCACCTTCGGCTTCAGCCAAAAGCTGACCTACATCGACAAAGGCACAGGCTCTTGGAAGCACGCCGCTCTGGGCGAAGCCGCCGCCGATGAGGCCGACGACATGGATGACCCCCAGTACACCTACACCGCCGATTTTTTGAGCAGCAACTGGAAGCGCTTCCATGACGCGCTGCAAATCCACCGCCTGCACATCTTGAATGAACTGCTGCCGCGCTATGGGCTGACGGCGGCTTGAGCCACGGGCATCAAACCCCATCCCTTATTCGGCGAGTGGTTGGCAGG
>CALMOI010000383.1 GCA_937871735.1 uncultured Comamonadaceae bacterium | reverse complement strand
TCTTCTTCAAAGAACGCTGGTACGGTTTTGACGACGGCACCTACGCCGGTTGCCGCCTGCTGGAAATCGTCAGCCGCAGCCCCGACGCCAACGCCGTGCTGGACGCGCTGCCCACCAGCTTCTCCACGCCCGAACTCAACGTCAAGTGCGCCGAAGGCGAGCCGCACCGCGTGACCGCCGAACTGCAAGCCGTGGCTGAACAAGCCCTGGCCGCATCGGCCACCGCTGCGGGCCGCGACCCGGCGCTGGCGCACATCTCCAGCATCGACGGCCTGCGCGTGGACTGGCCGGACGGCTTTGGCTTGGTGCGCGCCTCCAACACCACCCCGGTGCTGGTGCTGCGCTTTGAAGGCCACACCGACGAAGCCCTGCACCGCATCGAGGCCGACATGCTGGCCCTGCTGCGCAGCGTCAAGCCCGACGCCGCCATCGAAGCCGCCGCGCACTGAGCGTGCTGGCCCGCATCGCGCGCGCGGCCTACAGCGCCGTCACGGTGCTGGCTCAGCCACTGCTGCGCCGCAAACTGGCACGCCGTGCTCGCGCTGAGCCGGGCTACGCTGAAGCGGTCGAAGAGCGTTTTGGTCACTACACCCAGCCTGCCGATGCGGGCCGGGTGTGGATCCACGCTGTCTCGTTGGGCGAAACCCGTGCCGCCGCGATCTTGCTGGCCGAGCTGCGTCGGCAGATGCCGGGTCTGCGCCTGCTGCTGACCCACGGCACCGCCACTGGCCGCGCGGAAGGGCGCAAGCTGCTGCAACCCGGCGATGTGCAAGTTTGGCAACCGTGGGACACGCCCGGCGCGGTCGATCGTTTTTTAGCGCACTTTCAGCCGCGCTTGGGGCTGCTGATGGAAACCGAAGTCTGGCCGAATCTGACGGCGGCTTGTGCCCGGCGCGGCGTGCCGCTGGTGCTGGCCAATGCCCGGTTGAGCGACAAGTCCCTGCACCAAGCCCAGCGCATGGGCTGGCTGGCCCGTCCCGCCTACCAAGCCTTGACCGCCGCTTGGGCGCAAACTGAGGCCGATGCCCAGCGGCTGCGCACCTTGGGCGCGCCCGTGCAAGGCGTGCTCGGCAATTTGAAATTCGATGCCACGCCCGATCCCGCTTTGCTGGCCCAAGGCCAACGCTGGCGGGCGACGGCTGCCCGACCTGTGCTGCTGTTCGCCAGCAGCCGCGAAGGCGAGGAGGTGCTGTGGCTGGCGCAACTGCGCACTCTGCACGAGGCGGCGCGTGCCTCCCGCACCAACGATGCGCCCGTGCAATGGCTGATCGTGCCGCGTCACCCGCAGCGTTTTGACGAAGTGGCCGAGCTGATTCGCCAGCACGGTTTCACCGTTTCGCGCCGCAGCAGTTGGGGCGCGCAGCCGCCTGCGCCGCCATCTGCGTCAGCCAGCGATCCGGTGACGGTGTGGTTGGGCGATTCGCTGGGCGAAATGGCACTGTATTACGGCTTGGCGGATGTGGCTTTATTGGGCGGCAGCTTTGCGCCGTTGGGCGGTCAAAACCTGATCGAAGCCGCCGCCTGTGGCTGTCCGGTGGTGATGGGGCCGCACACCTTCAACTTTGCCGAAGCGGCGCAATGGGCCGAAGCAGCGGGCGCGGCGTTCACCGTTTCCGACATGGCGCAGGCGTGTGTTCGTGCGCAAGCCTTGGTGGCGGATGCACCGGCGCACCACAGCGCGGTGCAAGCGGCGCTGCACTTTGCCACCGCCCACCGGGGCGCAGCAGCGCGCATGGTGCAGGCGGTGCGGGTGTTGATCAGCGCGCCAGCAGCGCGTTGACTGCGCGCAGATCGTCCACTTGCAGCGTGCCGCTGGCTTGGCGCAACTTCAGGCCACCCACCAGTACGTTGTAGCGGGCTTGGGCCAAATCGCGCTTGGTTTGGTAGAGCTGGCTTTGGGCATTCAGCACGTCAATGTTGATGCGCACGCCAACTTGGTAGCCCAGCTTGTTGGCATCCAAGGCGCTTTGACTGGAGGCTTCGGCGGCCTCTAGCGCCTTGACTTGACCTACGCCCGATTGCACGCCGAAGAAGGCGCTGCGCGTGCCTTGCGCCACGGCGCGCAAGGTGACATCCAGATCAGCGCGGGCTTTGTCTTCCAGCGCGAGGGTTTCTTGGATGCGGTTTTGGGTCGCGTTGCCGGTGTACAGCGGCAGGTTGAAGGCCAGTCCCAGCGTGGCGACATTGCTGCGGCTGCTGGCATAGGGTGCCGCGCTGCTGGGGTTGCCCTCGGGGTAGCGGGTTTTGCCGTAGCTGGCGGTCAAGTCCAGCGTGGGTTTGTTGGCGGCTTCGGCCTTGGTGGTTTCGAGCTTGGCAATCTCAAGTGCCAAGGTGGACTGCTGCACGCCGGGATGGCGGTCTGCCGATTGCAGCACCCACGCTTCCACGTTGTCAGGCTGCACAGCGGGCAGCGCGACCGGCGTTGCCAGCACCTTGGGCGCGGTGCCGTTTTTGCCCACCAGTTGATCCAGCGCCAGCTTTTTGACGCGCAGATCGTTATCGGCGGCAATTTCTTGGGCCAGCACCAAGTCGTAGCGGGCTTGGGCTTCGCGGCTGTCAGTGATGGTGCTGGTGCCGACTTCAAAGTTGCGCTTGGCCGAGGCCAGTTGCTCGGCCACGGCGGCTTTTTGGGCGCGGACGAAGGTCAGGCTGTCTTGCGCGGCCAGCACGTCAAAGTAGGCTTGGCTGACGCGCACGATCAAATCTTGTTGGGCGCTGAGCAGTTGGGCTTGCGCCAGTTCAGCTTGTTTTTTGCCTTGGGCATCGGCGGCGACGTTGGCCGGGCGGTACAGCGGCTGCGATGCGCTCAGCGTGGCGGTTTGGGTGTTGTAGTCGCGCTGAGTGTTAGCGCCGCCGGTGGTGTTGTCCAGATCAGCCCGGGTGATGCCAGCAGACAGTCCCACGCTGGGTAGCAAGCCCGCATGCGCTTGCGCGGCGCGGGCTTGTGTGGCTTGGTACTGAGCTTGTGCCGATTGGTACGTGGCATCGTAGCCCTGCGCTGATTCGTAGAGTTCCAGCAGGCTTTGGGCTTGCGCCGACCCCGAAAACACCATTGCCAAAGCGAAGGTCAAGGTCAAAGGGCGGTGCAAGGTCATAGCGAGGTTCTCCGAAAAATCAGCGCAGGTGGCAAGGTCAGTAGCGCGGCACGCTGGGGTCGTTTTGACGCGACCAAGCGTCAATCCCACCCGCAATGTTGGCCACGTGGGCGCAACCGTGCTGCTCCAAGTACATCGCCACTTGCATGCTGCGGCCACCGTGGTGGCACAGGCAGGCAATGGGGCGACTCAGGTCGATGTCGTCCAGCCGCATGGGCACGGTGGACATGGGCACAGCCATGAAGGTCAGGCCGTCGGTTTTGATGCTGGCAATTTGCAGCTCAAAGCGTTCGCGCACATCCAGCACCAGCGGCTGGCCGTGGGCGCTGGCGGCTTGCAGCCAAGCTGCAAGGTCACTGGGTTGAACTTGGTCGATCATGATCGTCGTCTGGGTACGAGCGGGCGATCAGAAGTAAAAGCGCGAGGGCTGCACGAAGTTCAGCAGACGCGGCACGATGGTGTCCCAGGGCTGGGTGGTCGTCCAAGTGGCATCGCCGGTGCGGGTCATCACGGTGGCGCGCATCATGGGCTCGTTGCCGACCACGCCAATCACGCGGCCACCGACTTTGACTTGGTCGAGCAGCAGCTCAGGCATTTCAGCGACCGAGCCGCCCAGCACCAGCACGTCAAACGGGCCGTCGGCTTGCATACGGCCTGCGGCGTTGGCGGTGCGCACTTCGGCGTTGGTGATGCCGGCTTTTTGCAGATTGGCGCGGGCCAGTTCGGCCAGTGCGGGTTCGATTTCCAGCGACACCACGCGTTGCGCACGGTGGGCCAGCAAAGCGGTCAAGTAGCCGCTGCCGGTGCCGATTTCCAGCACTGTTTCGTGCTTTTGCACGTTGGCTTCTTGCAGCAAACGCGCTTCCACGCGCGGAGCCAGCATGGCTTGACCACGCGCACCGCCTTCACGCAGCGGGATTTCCATGTCCACAAAGGCCAGCGCCTTGTGCGCCAGTGGCACGAAGTCTTCGCGCTTGACCACCGACAGCAATTGCAGCACGTGGGCATCCAGCACCTCCCACGGGCGGATTTGCTGTTCAATCATGTTAAAGCGCGCTTGTTCCAGATCCATCTCGGTACTCCTAGGGGTATATTAGCTGATGCTCAGCAATTTTACCGGGCTGACTTGCAAGACTGGTTCATGAACTCGTGTCCTTGCGCAGCCCACGCACCAGCAAATCGGCGTGTTGGGCGATGAATGCTTCGGGATTGATTTGTTGGCCGCTGGCGCAGCATGGGGCCATCGAGTGTTTCCACATCACCAAAAAAATCAGCGGTGCCATGACGGAGTAGATGGCGTGCGGCATGTCCAGCTCGCGGAACTCGCCCCGGTCAATGCCGCGTTGCAGCACCCGGCGCACCAGCTCCATGCCTGGAGCGACGACTTCATCTTGGTAAAACTGAGCCAAATCAGGGAAGTTTTGGGACTCGCTCATGATGAGCTTGGAGATGCCTGAGGCTTTGGTGGCCCCGTAGCGTGCCCACCATTGCTGCATCAGGTGGGCCAGCAGTGCGCCCGTGGTGCCGGTGAAGTCGTCAACTTCTGATGCGCTTTCGGAGACGGGGCGCACCACGTTTTCGCGCACGACGGCCTTAAATAGCTCTTCTTTGCTGGGAAAGTACAAGAACAGCGTGCCTTTGGAGACCCCGGCGCGCGCGGCCACCTCCTCAGATCGTGTGACAGCAAAGCCTTTTTCAACGAACAAATCCAATGCTGCATCCAACAACTCGCCGGGACGAGCTTCTTTGCGGCGCTCACGCTTGGGCGCGGCACAGGGTTGCAAGCTGGAGATGATCTTGGGTAGCGGCATAAAGTTAATGACTGATTGGTTATTAATGTAGCCACTCCACTCGATGGCGTCAAGTTGACGGGCTGTAATTTGTCATGGAGCAAGGGTTTCCGTATGGTCAAGGGGGTGGCTGCCGGTTCTAAAATTCAGCGCGCTGCGTGCCTTGGGTGTGTATGAGATGCACTGCTTGGCTTGTTTTGCCGAGCTATTTTTTCCACGCCCCAACTTTACAAAGGGGCAAATCTATTGTGCTAACGTCGCCGCCCTACGGTGTTTC
>CALMOI010000382.1 GCA_937871735.1 uncultured Comamonadaceae bacterium | reverse complement strand
CGCCGCAGTCCACGATGATCCATTCGCCGTTGTCTTCGCCTTCGATGCGCGGCTTGGGGAAACCGGCTTCGCGCACCTTGTCACGCACGCTGGCGGCCAAGGCTTTGGTTTGGCGGTTGGAAGTGCCCGACGCAATGATGATGCGCTCGAACAGCGGCGACAGGTGAGTGGTGTCGAACACTTGAATGTCTTGCGCCTTCACGTCCTCCAGCGCATCCACGATGAGCCGTTGGAGTTTTTGGGTGTCTTTTTTGCCGTTGGTTTCAGTCATGAATTCAGATAAAGGTGGTGTTGGTCAATGTAGCGTGCGACACCTGCGGGCACCAGATGGTTAATCCCGAGGCCGACGGCCACCCGATGGCGCACTTCAGTGGCGCTCAGGCTGGTGGGAGACAGGTTGAGGATGCGAAAACGCACGCCTGGAAGGTTCAACAGCGGGGTCGTGGAGACAGCTCCGATGTTGGTGCCGCAATCGGTGCGCGTGGCGGCACTGCGGGCAGCTATGGAAATTATAGCAATCTGCACTATCTCCTGCCATCGGTGCCAGCTCGGAAAGGCCTGCGCTTGGTCGCCGCCCAAGATCAAGTACAGCTCAGCGCCGGGGGTTTCGGCCTGCAACTCGTTCAAGGTGTCGATGGTGTACGTGGGGCCGGGGCGATGCAGCTCGCGCTCATCCACCTGCACCAGCGGCTCGTCGGCAAAGGCGAGGCGGGCCATCTCCAAACGATGCGCTGCGGGGCTGAGCGGTCGGTTTTTGTGCCAGGCGTAGCCCGTGGGCAACACCCGCACCGCATCCAGCCCCAGTTGCGTGATGGCCGCACGCACCAGCGCCAAGTGCGACAAATGAGGCGGATCAAAGGCGCTGCCAAACACGCCGATACGCCGGGGTCGTGTCGTCAAATCCAGTCCTTGCGCACCAAGAAATCGCTGTACAACGCCGCCTCGGGCGTGCCCGGCTCGGGTTGACGGTTGTAGCTCCAGCTCACCAGCGGCGGCATGGACAGCAAAATCGACTCGGTGCGCCCGCCCGATTGCAAACCAAAGTGCGTGCCCCGATCCCAGACCAAGTTGAACTCGACGTAGCGGCCCCGGCGGTAAAGCTGAAACTCGCGTTCGCGCTCGCCATAGGGCAAGTTCTGGCGCTGGGCCACGATGGGCAGGTACGCATTCAAGAACGCATCGCCCACCGCCGACATCAGCGCAAAGCCGTTGTCAAAGCCGCCTTCGGCGAAGTCGTCAAAGAAGATGCCGCCAATGCCGCGCTGTTCATCCCGATGCTTGAGGTAAAAATACTCGTCGCACCACGTCTTGAAGCGCGGATATTTGTCAGCGCCAAACGGGCTGAGTGCATCGCGGCAAACGGTATGGAAATGCACCGCGTCTTCTTGCACGCCGTAGTACGGGGTCAAGTCCATGCCACCGCCGAACCAGCACACGGGCGCTTGACCAGGCGCAGTGGCCGAGATCATGCGCACGTTCATGTGGACGGTCGGCACCATCGGGCTGCGTGGGTGAAACACCAACGACACGCCCATCGCTTCAAACGGCGCACCGGCCAGTTCGGGCCGATGCTGGGTCGCCGAGGGCGGCAGCTTGGCCCCGCTGACATGGGAGAAACCGCAACCAGCGCGCTCAAACACCGGCCCACCTTCCAAGATGCGGGTGATGCCCTGCCCTTGCAGCGGCTCGCCCGGCGCTTTGCGCCAAACATCTTCAAGAAACGGCGTGCCATCTACCGCAGTGATGGCGCTGGTGATGCGGTTTTGCAGCCCTTGCAGGTAGCCGCTCACCAAGTCCACAGGAGACAAACTCATGCCGCGCGCCTTCAGGGTTTGATGGCGCGGTGGCCGATGTCGTGGCGGTACTGCATCCCGTCAAAGTGGATGCCGCGTGCCACCTCGTAGGCGCGCTGCTGCGCTTGCTTGAGCGAGTCAGCCAAGGCCGTCACACACAGCACGCGACCACCGGAAGTGACCGTGCCACCGGCTTGCGCTGAAGTACCCGCATGGAACACCATCGCATCGTCCATCGCGCGGGGCAAGCCGGTGATGGCATCGCCCTTGCGCGGGTTGAGCGGGTAACCGGCAGCGGCCATCACCACGCCCAGCGCGGGACGGCGATCCCATTCCAGCTCGAAGTTGTCCAACTGGCCCGAGGTAGCGGCCAGCAGCAGTTCCAGCAGATCGGTCTTCAGGCGCATCATGATGGGCTGGGTTTCTGGGTCGCCCATGCGGCAGTTGAATTCCAGCGTCTTGGGGTGGCCGCTGGCATCGATCATCAACCCGGCGTACAAGAAGCCGGTAAAGGTGATGCCGTCTTTTTCCATGCCCCGGATGGTGGGCAAGATGATCTCGCGCATGGCGCGGGCGTGGATGTCAGCCGTGACCACCGGCGCGGGCGAATACGCGCCCATGCCGCCGGTGTTGGGGCCTTCGTCGCCGTCCAGCAGGCGCTTGTGGTCTTGCGAAGTGGCCAGCGCCACCACGTTCTTACCATCGCACAGCACGATGAAGCTGGCTTCTTCGCCTTGCAAAAACTCTTCAATCACCACGCGCGCGCCGCCTTCGTTGTGCGTCACACCCAGGGTGTTGTCCACCAGCATGAAGTCGATGGCTTCGTGCGCTTCGGCGGCAGTCAAAGCCACCACAACGCCCTTGCCAGCGGCCAAGCCATCGGCCTTGACCACGATGGGCGCGCCCATTTTGTCGACGTAAGCGTGCGCCGCCACCGGATCCGAGA
>CALMOI010000381.1 GCA_937871735.1 uncultured Comamonadaceae bacterium | reverse complement strand
TCAATGGCGGCGCCATCGCCATCGGCCACCCCATCGGCGCGTCCGGCTGCCGTATTTTGGTGACCCTGCTGCACGAAATGCAACGTCGCGATGCCAAGAAGGGTTTGGCCGCGCTATGCATCGGTGGCGGCATGGGGGTTTCCCTCGCACTGGAGCGTTAATTTCCCGGTAACAATGCTGACAGTGTTGAATATCCAACGCAGTCAGCTATCAAATACATAGCACACAAGGAGCAAAAATGAGTCAGAAAGTAGCGTACGTCACGGGTGGCATGGGTGGCATCGGAACCGCCATTTGCCAACGCCTGCACAAAGAAGGCTTCAAAGTCATCGCAGGTTGCGGCCCGACACGCGATTTCCAAAAGTGGTTGGACGAGCAAGCCGCTCTGGGCTACACCTTCTACGCCAGCGTGGGCAACGTGGGTGACTGGCAGTCCACTGTGGATGCTTTCACCAAGACCAAGGCTGAGCACGGCACCATCGACGTGCTGGTGAACAACGCTGGTATCACCAAAGACCGCATGTTCATCAAGATGACGCGCGAAGACTGGGACGCTGTGATCGAAACCAACCTGAACTCCATGTTCAACGTCACCAAGCAAGTGGTGGCCGACATGGTTGAAAAGGGCTGGGGCCGCATCATCAACATCTCGTCGGTGAACGGTGAAAAGGGCCAAGCCGGTCAAACCAACTACTCCGCCGCCAAGGCTGGTATGCACGGTTTCACCATGGCTTTGGCTCAAGAAATGGCCAACAAGGGCGTGACTGTCAACACCGTCAGCCCCGGCTACATCGGCACCGACATGGTCAAGGCCATTCGCCCTGACGTGCTGGAAAAGATCGTGGCTACCGTGCCCGTCAAGCGCTTGGGCGAACCTTCGGAAATCGCTTCCATCATCGCTTGGTTGGCTTCGAATGAAGGCGGCTACTCCACGGGCGCTGACTTCTCGGTCAACGGCGGTCTGCATATGGGTTGATCGGCTTTTGCCGTTCGCCTTTGAGGCACAAAGCCCCACTTCGGTGGGGCTTTTTTTTGGCTGAGCGGCGCGGCTTGGGCTGTCACAATGTGCCCATGCAGTACGTGACCTCTCTTCCCGGCACCACGCCGCTGGTGCTCGATTCCCCTCACAGCGGCACCTTCTACCCGGATGATTTTGGGTTCGTGTGTGATGCGGCCTTGTTGCGTCGCACTGAAGATACGCACGTCGAAAAGCTCTATGACTTTGCGCCTGCGCTGGGCGTGGCGTGGGTTGAGGCGCATTTTCCGCGCAGCTACCTCGATGCCAACCGCGATACCTGCGAAATTGACCCCGAGATGTTCGAGACCCCGTGGCCGTACCCGCTCTCGCACGACGAGGCGGTGCTTGCCAAGGTGCGTTTGGGCAAAGGTTTGATCTGGCGCTGCACGGACGAAGGTCTGCCCATTTACCAGCGCCAGCTCACCGTGACTGAGGTGCAAGCCCGCATCGACCATTGCTGGCAGCCGTATCACGCAGCGGTGGCAGCGGCGATTGATGCGGCCCATCTGCGCCACGGCTACAGCGTGCACCTCAACTGCCATTCGATGCCCTCGGTGTCGGGCAGCCATGCCACGAATTTCCCAGGGTTGGCTCATGCGGATTTTGTGATCGGCAACCGCGACCACAGCACCAGCAGCCCTGAGCTGGCGCAACTGATCTGTGAGCACTTTCGCGCCTTGGGTTACGACGTGGCGCTCAACCATCCTTACAAAGGCGTGGAGCTGGTGCGCCGCTATGGCCGCCCAACGCATCAGCGCCACAGCATTCAACTCGAAATCAACCGCAAGCTCTACATGAATGAAGACACGCTAGCGCCGACAGCGGGTTTCGCCACCTTGCAAGCGCATTTGCGCGCTTTGATTGAGCGGCTGTTGGTTACTGACCCGCGTGCGCTGTAATGGCCTAGCCGCTCACGCTTTGCGCAGTGGGCTGCGCGCTTCAAGTTGCGCCAGATACTCGTTGATGCCTTCGCCTTCGCGGGCCAAAAAGCGCTCTACCGCATCGGCAAAAGCGGGGTGCGCCAGCCAATGCGCGCTGCTGGTTTTGACGGGCAACAGCGCCCGCGCCATTTTGTGCTCGCCTTGCGCGCCGCCTTCAAAACGCTGAATGCCGTGTGCCATGCACCACTGCAACGGTT
>CALMOI010000380.1 GCA_937871735.1 uncultured Comamonadaceae bacterium | reverse complement strand
TGCGGGCGCGGGTGGTGCGGCGGCGTGATGTTGATGTGCGCGCAAGGCGGTTCATGCGCCGCATCGACCCCCAAATCGTCGAACCAGACGCTGCCTGCGGCATCACGCCCTTGCGCGGTGAACAGGCCGGGTTTGCAACTGAGCAAGGTCAGCGTGTGCTGGGCTTGCACGGTGGCGTGGGGCGCGTCGCCCAAGTGCTGGCCGGTGTCGCTATTCAAGCCGCTGGGCACATCGATAGCCAGCGTGGGCGCGGGGCTGGCGTTCAGGGCGGTGATCCAGTCGCGCAGTTGGCCTTCGGGGGCGCGACTGGCACCCAAGCCCAACAGCGCATCGATGCAGAGATCGCCTGCGCCTAATTGAGGTGGCGCATCGGCAAAGCGCACGCCAGCGGCGCGGGCGCGTTGCAAGGATGTGTGCGCATCAGCGGGCAGATGGGCTTCGTCACCCAGCCAAGTGACGATTGGGTTCAAGCCCCAGCGTTGCAAATGCACCGCCGCTTCCAGGCCATCGCCGCCGTTGTTGCCCGGCCCGCAGGCCAGCCAGATGCAGCGTGCGTGCGGGGCCACCGCCAGCGCCAATCGCGCCACCGTGAGCCCAGCGCGCTGCATCAAGGTGTGGGGCGGCAGTAGCGCAGCGGCGGCTTGTTCTAAGCAGCGTGTGCTGGCGCTGTCGTGCAGCGCTTGTGCATGGTCTGAGGTGATGCGGTGCATGGTGAGTGGATGTTTAGCGGTGCAGGCGCTCCAAGCCCAAACCTTGCAAATCGATTTCTGCGGGCTGCTTGCCGATCAGGTTGGTCAAGACGCGGGCGCTGCCGCAGCCGAGCGTCCAGCCGTGGTCGCCATGACCGAGGTTCAACCAAAGACCGGGCGTGCCGCTGGCACCCAGCAAGGGCAAATCGTCGGGCAGCATCGGGCGGGTGCCTTGCCACTCTTGCACGCCAGAGCTCAACAACGGCGCACCAGGGAACCAGTCTTGCAAAACTTTATAGAGAGTTTTCATGCCCGCTTGGTCAGGCTTGTTGCGGCCCAGCTCCATCGTGCCAGCGACGCGCACCCAGCGCCCCAGTCTGGTGATGGCGACTTGGTAATGGTCGTCCACGATGGCGCTGCGGGGCGCGTTAAGCGGCTCCCGAATTTGCGCGCTGACCGAGTAACCGCGCACGCCTGTCAGCGGTAGTTTCAAGCCCAGCGGGCGCAACAAAGCGGCACTGTGCAAACCGCTGCACAGCACCACGGCATCAAAGCGATGGGCTTGCGTGGCGGCTTGGAGCCACAACTGACCGCCTGCTTCAACGCGCGCGACCGTGCTGCCGAATTGAAAGTTCACGCCCAAGCGCTGGGCTTCATTTTTCAGCAGCAAGGCAAATTGGCGGCAGTTGCCGACTTCATCGTCGAGCAAGTGAATCGCGCCGACAAACGGGGTGTCGGGATTCAAGGCGGGTTCGACCAAGTGAGTCTGCTTGGGGGTGAGTTCGCGCAGGCGGGTGCCGTTGTCGCGCAGCAATTGGAGCCGCAGTTGCGCTTGGGCGCGGTCGGCCTCGGTGCGCAGCAGCATCAAGATGCCTTCGCTGCGGTCGTAATTGACTTGCAGCCGGGTTGTGATTTGATGCAGGCAGTCGCGGCTGTACACCGCCAGCCGGTGCAAGTGGGCGCGGTGGGCGTGGTAGGTGGCGGGTTGGCCTGCGCGCTTGGCTTGCCACAACCAGTTCAAGTTGCCTTGACCCAGCGGCCAGTTCAATTTGACGGCGCTGTGTTGCTGCCATAGCTGCCCCAGCAGTTGGCGAGACAACTCGGGCGTGGGCCAAGGGGCGGCGTGAGCCGGTGCCATCAACCCGGCGGTAGCGAAACTGGCTTCCACAGCGGCTGAGCCGTGACGTTCAAAAACCGTGACCTGATGCCCGGCAAAGGCTAATTCGTAAGCGGTGGTGATGCCGGCAATGCCGGCACCCACGATGGCGATGTTCATGAGGGGAGAGGGGGCTGTGTTATACTCGAACGGCTTTGCTGGGTGGCAATTTTTGTCTGCCCGTCAAGGCAAATCGCAAGCCAGTCCCTAAAGGTGTTGCAGCTTTTCATCATAAAGTGAAAATCTGCGATCAGCGGGCTGGATTTTAGACCCAACCTTCGGAGTAAATACCATGTCCGTTACCATGCGCGAAATGCTGGAAGCCGGTGTCCACTTTGGTCACCAAACTCGTTTCTGGAACCCCAAGATGGCCCCGTTCATCTTCGGTCATCGCAACAAAATCCATATTATTAACCTGGAAAAATCGCTGCCGATGTTCCAGGATGCTGCCAAGTTCGCTAAGCAGCTGTCCGCTAATCGCGGCACCATTTTGATGGTGGGTACCAAGCGCCAAGCCCGCGAAATCGTGGCTGAAGAAGCGCAACGTGCTGGCGTGCCTTATGTTGACCAACGTTGGTTGGGCGGCATGCTGACCAACTTCAAGACCGTCAAGACCTCGATCAAGCGTCTGAAGGACATGAAAGCACAGCAAGAATCCGGTCTGGATTCCCTGAGCAAAAAAGAACAACTGATGTTCAAGCGCGAAATCGAAAAGCTTGAAAAAGACATCGGCGGCATTCAAGACATGGCTGCTTTGCCTGACGCGATTTTCGTGATCGACGTGGGTTACCACAAGATTGCCATCGCTGAAGCTCGCAAGTTGGGCATTCCGCTGATCGGCGTGGTTGACACCAACCACTCGCCCGAAGGCGTGGACTACATCATCCCCGGTAACGACGACTCCGCCAAGGCTGTGGCTCTGTACGCTCGTGGTATCGCTGACGCCATCATCGAAGGCCGCTCTAGCGCGGTGGAAGATGTGGTCAAGGCTGTGGCCGCTGCCGAAGGTGATGACGAATTCGTGGAAGTCGAAAACACTTCCGCTTAAAGCCCTCGCGCTGAAAAGAAAGGGGCTCATGTGCCCCTTTTTTTTAGCCCGTGATCCATTGATCCCATTTGTTTGAATTGAATACGGAGTAAAAAATGGCTGCAATTACCGCAAGCATGGTCGCTGAACTGCGTGGCAAGACCGACGCCCCCATGATGGAGTGCAAGAAAGCACTGACCGAAGCCGAAGGCGACATGGGCAAGGCTGAAGAGCTGCTGCGCGTCAAGCTGGGTAGCAAGGCGGGCAAGGCTGCTTCGCGCATCACTGCCGAAGGCGTGGTCACCAGCTACTTTGATGGCAATACCGGAGCTCTGCTCGAAGTCAATTGCGAAACCGACTTCGTGACCAAGAACGACAGCTTCCTGGCGTTGGCCAAGGGCGCGGTTGAACTGGTTGCCAAGCACAACCCTGCCGACGTGGCTGCCCTGAGCGCCCTGGCCTACGCCCAGGACGGTTTCGGCCCCACCCTGGAAGACGTGCGCAAGGGCCTGATCGGCAAGATCGGCGAAA
>CALMOI010000379.1 GCA_937871735.1 uncultured Comamonadaceae bacterium | reverse complement strand
CAAGGTGGTTTTGCCGTGGTCGATGTGGCCGGCGGTGCCGATGATCATGGGTTTAGTTTTTCTAATTGCTGGACAAAGGCCGGCTGGTCGGGCGCTTCGAGGCAGCGCAAATCCAGCCACAGGGCATCGGCTTGAATGCGGCCAATCACTGGGCGCGGCAGTTGGCGCAACGCGGTTTCTAAACGCTGCAATTGCCGGCCCGCGTGCTGACTTTGGACGGGCGCAATACGCAGGCCGTGGCTGGGCAGCGACTCGACCGGCAGCGCGCCGCTGCCAATTTGGCTGGACATCGGCGCAGGCACCACGGCAAAGGCAGCGCCCACCGCGTTTTGCAGCAGCGGTGCCAGCACTTCAGCTTGCGCCTGCATATCCGCCGCGGGGCGGGTGAACAGGCGCAGCGTGGTCAAGCGCTGGGTGAGCTGATCGGGCGAGAGGTACAAGCGCAGCACCGGCTCCAGCGCCGCCAGCGTGATCTTGCCGACGCGCAGCGCCCGCTTCAAAGGGTTGGCTTTGATTTGGGCAATCAGGTCTTTGCGACCGACGATCAGCCCAGCTTGGGGGCCGCCCAGCAGCTTGTCGCCGCTGAAGGTGACCAAATCCGCGCCGGCCTCAATGGTTTCGCGCACCGTGGTTTCGTGCGGCAAGCCCCACTGGCGCAAATCCACCAGCGTGCCGCTGCCCAAGTCCACTACCAGCGGCAGGCCGTGGGCGTGGGCTATTGATGCGACCTCGCCATCGGACACACTTTTGGTAAAGCCGGTGACGGCGTAGTTACTGCAGTGCACTTTCATCAGCAGCGCGGTGCGCTCGCTGACAGCGTTGGCGTAGTCGCGCGGGTGGGTGCGGTTGGTGGTGCCAACTTCGACCAGTTGGGCACCGGCGCGCGCCATCACGTCGGGAATACGAAAGGCACCGCCAATCTCCACCAGCTCGCCGCGCGAGACGACGACTTCGCGCCCCGCAGCCAGCGTGCCCAGCGCCAGCAGCACGGCGGCGGCGTTGTTGTTGACCACGGTGGCGGCTTCAGCGCCGGTCAGCTCGCACAACAGCGCTTCGACCAAGTCATCGCGGTCACCGCGCCCGCCGCTGGCCAAGTCGTACTCCAAATTCATCGGCGCAGCCATTGCCTGCACCACCGATTCGATGGCCTCGGGCGGGAGCAGCGCGCGGCCCAAGTTGGTGTGCAGCACCGTGCCGCTCAGGTTGAACACCGCACGCAGTTGGGGGGCAAAGCGCTGCGCCAACGCGCTGCCCACCGCTTGGGCCATCGCTTCGGGTGCCAAGCGCGCGGCATCCAACGCACCGTCCTCGGCGCGCACCGCGCTGCGCAACTGCGCCAGCACCGCACGAATCGCCTCGGTGCAGGCGGTTTTGCCGTGCGCGGCCTGCGCCGCTTGCAGCGCAGGGTGTTG
>CALMOI010000378.1 GCA_937871735.1 uncultured Comamonadaceae bacterium | reverse complement strand
GGCGCGGGCGGAGCGAGCTTGATGATGGTGCCGCCGGCTTCGCGGTAGTCCTCGCTGCCGGTGGCACCGGCCACCTTGTAGCCCTTGCTGGTCAGCAAGTCGCCTGCGGCCCCGGCGCGGTGGGCGCGGTTGGAGACGGTCAGGATGGTGCGATCCTTGGGGATGTAGTCCAGCAGCTTGGGCAGTTCGCTCAGTTGCACGTTTTGGTAGGTGGCAAAGCTGCCGTACTTGACCAGCTCATCCGGGCGGCGCAGGTCGATGATGAACAGCTTTTTGGGGTGAGCCAGCAGGGCATCCACCTGCGCTTTGTCCAGTTGCTTGGTCTTGTAGATCCAAGGCGGGGCGACGTAGGGCTTGTCGGCAGCGGCGGCGGCTGGGGCCGCAGGGGCGGCTTCTTGCGCCCACAGCAGGGAACTGGTGGCGGCCAGGGTCAAGGCGATCAAAGCGTGACGCAATTGCATGATGAAGTTCTCTTTTTAGGGTGGTTGCAGAAATCGGAGTGGGTCAGGGCGGATCAAGCGGCCAGCGGCTGGGCCGAGCGCTCCAGCCGTTCGGCCACGGTGGCGTGGTTGATCTCGTGGCTGAATTCGCTGAGCACGTCGTCTTTGATGGCGGCAAAGTCGGGGTCGGTGTGCAGGCGCGGGCGGGCCAGGGGCACATCGACGATGCGCTTGATGCGGCCTGGGCGCGGCTGCATCACCACCACCCGGTCGCCCAGGTAGACGGCTTCTTCGACATCGTGCGTGACCAAGATGGCGGTGATGCCTTCGGCCTGCCAGATGCGTTGCAGCTCTTGCTGCAAGCGGCTGCGGGTCAGCGCGTCCAGCGCGCCAAAGGGCTCGTCCAGCAGCAGCACTTCGGGGCGGTTGACCAAGGCGCGGGCAATGGCCACGCGCTGCGACATGCCGCCCGACAGTTGGTAGGGATGGGCCTTTTCAAAGCCTTTGAGGCCCACCAGCACGATGTGCTCTTGCACGCTCTTGTCCTTGGACGCTTGCGTGCCGGGGGCGTTGAGCAGGCCCAGGGCCACGTTTTGCTCCACCGTCAGCCAGGGGAACAAGCGGTGTTCTTGAAAGACGATGCCGCGATCCAGACTGGTGCCTTGGATGGGCTTGCCGTCCAGCAGCAACTGGCCTTGGTAGCCGCTTTCCAGCCCGATCAACAGGCGCAGCAAGGTGGACTTGCCGCAGCCGCTGGAGCCGACGATGCTGATGAACTCGCCCGGCTTGATCGACAGCGAAATGTTCTCCAGCACCTTCAGGGGCTGGCCTTTCACGTCGTACTGCTTGCTCAGGTTTTGAATGTGGATGGTGCCTGCGTGGGGCATGGGGAACCTCTTTTGGGTGGGGGTGGCGGTGGGACAGAGAGGAAGCGACTCAGCCGATGAATGGCCGATCAATGGCTGGCCGGGGCACGCCAGCGCAGCAGGTACTGCTCGGCATAGGCGGCGGCGCGGTTGAAGACGTTGCCAAACAGGCCGATCACCAACAGGCCAAACAAAATCAGCTCAATGTTGAAGGCCATGCGGCCCTTGAACACCGTGCTGCCGATGCCCACGCCGTCGTTGACCAGCAGGTATTCGGCCCCGATGGTGGCCAGCCAGGCGTAGATCAGGCCCAGTCGCAGCCCGCCCAAAATTTGCGGCGAGGCCGAAGGCCAGATCAGGCGCAGCAGCACTTGGCGGCGGGTGAAGCCGTAGACCTTGGCCACTTCCAAGTGAGCCTTGGTCACGCCCTGCACGCCTTCCAGCGTGCCCAGCACCACCGGATAAAAGGCCGAGAAGCTGATGAAAATCACCTTGGACGCATCGCCCGTGCCCACCAGCGCCGACAGCAGCGGCAGCCAAGCAAACAGCGAGATTTGGCGTGCGGTGTGGAAGGTCGGGCCCAGCAGCTTGTCAGCCAAGGGCGACACGCCCAGCAGCAAGCCCACGGCAATGCCGATGGCTCCGCCCAGGCCAAAGCCGAGCAGGTCACGCCACAGGCTCTGAAAAATGCCCCAGTAGAAATCAGGGTTGGCCAGCTCTTTCAGGCCGACGGTCACCACGCCCGCTGGGGGCACGATGAGTTTGGTGTTAACCCAGCCTTGGCTGGTGGCGGTGAACCACAGCAGCAAGAGGGCGGCGGGCAGAACCAAGCCGCGCAGGTCAGGACGGGAGGTCGTCGATGGGGTGGACATGCGTGTGACTCCAGTCAGAACTATCAAAAAGCGCGACGACGCCAGCCTTGCAGGCGCGACTCGATCAGGCGCAGGCTCAGCTCAATGGCAATACCCACCACGCCGATGGCCAGCATGGCGACGATCACCATGTCGATTTGGCTGAGCGAGCGGCTGTAGGCCATGAAGAAGCCCAGCCCTTCGCTGGAAGACAGCAGCTCCACAAAGATCACCGACAGCCACGCTTGCATCACCCCTTGGCGCAGACCGGTGAACAGGCTGGGCGCGGCGGCGGGCAAGACGATGCGGATCACGGTCTGCACCGTGCTGAATTGGTAGACCCGGCCCACTTCAAGCAAAGCGGGCGGGATGTTGACGAGGCCGCCATAAGTGGCGAGCGTCACCGGCACCAGCACTGCAATCGACACGGCGCTGACTTTGAGCGCCTCTTCAATGCCGACAAAGATGATGAGCAGCGGAATCCAGCCCAGCACCGGCAGTTGGGCCAGTGCATCAAACGTGGGGAACAGGTAAGCCTTGACGCTGAGCGACAAGCCCATGCCCAAGCCCAGCAGCACGCCTGCACCGCCGCCGATCAGCAAGCTCCAGAGCACGCGCTTGGCGCTGAACTGAACGTGGTCGAGCAGCTCGCCGCTGGCCAGGACTTCGCGCAGCGAGTCCCAGACCACGGCAGGGGCGGGCAAGATTTGCTCGGCCACCCAGTGGCGTTCGGCCGTCAGCCACCACAGCCCAAACATCAATGCCGGCAAGATCAATCCCAGCACAATGTTGCGCAGCGTTTGCAGGCTGCGCAGCAGCAACCCGGCTGGGGCGATCTCTTGTGAGGTCGTTGCCAAAGTAGGTGCGGCTGCAACCGTTGAAACCACAGGTGCTGGACGAGCCGGGGCCGAGAAGACAGAAATCGGGGCGGTGGTGGCGTGACTCATGGTGTGATCTCCGAGAGGCTTAGGCGCGGATGAACTTGCCGCTGGCGTCTTGCTTGGGCCAGTAGTTCTCCAGCTTTTGCTCGCGCAGCGCGTTGTTGAGGTAGTCCAGCTTGAGCCAGCCGTCCAGACTCACGTCGCGGCGGGTCAGGCGGTACTTCTTGGTCTCGGCAATCGACTTGTTGATGGCGGCGATGTAGTAGTCGTCGATCAGCGGGTTGATGCGGGTGCGCAAGTCTTTGATGCGATCCCAGCTTTGCTTGTTGTCGATGTAGGCGTTGGAGCCCGAGCGCGTCCACAGTTGGTACTGGGTTTCGCGGTTGGCTTCTTGGGTGCTCCAGTGCGCCACCTTGACCAAGCGGTTGACGATGCGCTGCACCAGTTCCGGGTACTGGTTGTCGAAGGCTTCGCCCACCCACACGCTGCCGGGAGCGCTGATTTCAGGGTCATCAAAAATTTCCCAGATGCGCTTGGCCACGCCGCGCGCTTCCAAGCCGAAGGGTGTATCCACCGCACCGGCGATGTCGCCCGTGGCCAGCGAGGCGCGGCGGTCGTCGGTGATCTGGCTGATGATGCGGAACTCTTTTTCCGGGTCGTTGAAGCCGTTCTTGGCCAGCACGCGGTACAGCGTCAACTGACCGGCGGTGCCCTTTTGCACCGACAGGGTTTTGCCCTTGACGTCGGCAATCGACTTTGCGCTGGACGAGGCCGGGACGATGAAGTAGGAATCGCCACCGCGACCCGAGGACAGCAAGATCTTGTGCTTGAGGCCGGTGGAGCGGCCCACGATCAGTGGCAAGTCACCGTGACCAAAGCAAAAATCCAGCAGCCCGTTGGCATAAGCCTCGTTCAGGGCTGGGCCTGCGCCCACGTAGTACTTCCATTCGATCTTGATGCCATCGGCGGCGAACTCTTGTTCGATCTCGCCCCGGAACACGGCGTTGGCGGTGAAGCCTGAGGTGGGCAGCGGACGGCCACCCGTGCCAGCACCGGGAAAGCCAATGCGGATGGTGGCGGGTTTGCCTGCGGCGCGGGCGGCACTGCTCAGGCCGATCAGGGCCGGGGCGCTCAGCCCCGCGACCAAGGCGGAGTTAAAGGAACGACGTTGCATGGTGAGAACTCCAGAATTTTTTTGAATGAGTCAGGCTCAGAAGGTGGTGCTGAGTTGGGCTTGGATCGTGTCGGACTTGGACGGCTTGGCCGCCGTGGGGGCAGCAGCGCCCAGTTGGTTGCGGCCACGCAGGTAGTTGATTTGGAACTTGCTGGTTTCAGCAAAGAACACGTTCAAGCCGATGGTGGTGGTGTAGACCCGGTCGTTGACCACGGTGGGGCTCGCGTTGGGATCCCATTGGTCAAAGCGCACAAAAGCTTGGTAGGACAGCGGCCAAGCGTCGTCGTACTTGCCTTGTTGCTTGGAGCTGCTCAGGAACTGCTCGCCCCAGGTGTAGCCAAAGTTGATGTACTGACCACGGCCACGCACCAAGGCATCGGGGTTGGCGGCGGTGGCAGCAAACAACTGCTTCTTGCCTTCAGCCCATTCGTAAGACACCGAGTAGGGCAGGTGCGTCCAGTTCACGTCAAAGCCGTAGCGGTCGTTGCGGCCCTTGGTGGAGCCGACGCCGTAACCGTTGGCATCCAGCGCAGAGGCTGCGGCCAGCGACGCATTGCCCTTGTAGTACGAGGTGCCGAGTTGGAGCTGACGGAACCAGCTGGAGTAGTCCACCGGCAAGGTGTAGACCAAGCGGCCCACGTAGTCGTGCGCGTTGTTGTTGTCGGCGCGGTTGGGGCCGTTGCCATTGAACACGCCCACCGAATAGGCCAGCAGCGGCGCGCGGTAGTTGTTGGTGTAGTCCACATAGGGGTCGTAGTCACCTGACACCACCACACCGACTTGGCGGGTGCCCATGCCCAGGCCACTGACAAAGCCCGCATTGCCGATCACCGCCTTCACTTCAGGGTCGATGGCTTGCGCGTCTTGACCGAAGGGGATGACTTGCTGACCCAAGGTGATGGTGCCCAGCGGGTCTTCTGCATTGCCTGAGGCGGGCTGGAAGCTGTAGCGCGCATAGGCATCGGTCAGGTTGACCGTAGAACTGGAACTGGAGGCGGTGTTCGACCCGCTCAGGGCCACGCGATAGGTCAGGTTGCGGCCTTCGGTGTAGTCACGGTAGAGGGTGCCAGCAAAGTTCAAGCCGAAGCCGGGCGCATTGAAGCCCTTGTTGCGGGTGTCGGTGACAACGTTGCCGCTGGAAGAGGATGCGGGCACAGCGCCAGGGTCTTGCGCGTCGTAGCGCAAGGTGAGCGAGCCGCCAATT
>CALMOI010000377.1 GCA_937871735.1 uncultured Comamonadaceae bacterium | reverse complement strand
TTTTTCGCCAGCGGAAGAGGCGGCGGCAGACAGTCGGGCCATTTTGGCGGCCAAGTGGCGTGCAGCGGGGGTGCGGTGCAGCTCCACGATCAGCTCCAGGTGAAGGTGATGTTTTCGAGCAGCACGCAGCGCTGGTAATCCTGCACCACGTAGGCTTCGTTGCTGGACTCGTAGGTTTCGATGCGGTCGCGCTTGGGGTTGTCCATGATGGCGCGGCGGCGGGCACCGGATTGGTAGTACAGCGACAGGTTGTCGAGCGAGGTGATCAAGATGGTGCCGCTCGGGAAGTTGACCGGCTGCACCGCCTGGTAGCCGCCGAGGCGCTTTTGGCTTTTGAGCATGTCGGCGGCGTTGATTTCGGTGGGCTTGGTCTCGCCGTACAGCGGAAAGAGCTTGTCGGCCATGAGTGTGTTGCCGACGATGGCCACCAGGCGGTTGTCATTGCGGTACCAGCTGGGCAGCAGGGTTTGCGTGGCATCGAACACCAGTTGATCCACGGTGGCGTAGTCGGCACCGGCGGCAGTGCCCACGCGGATTTGATTGGCGTTGGCACCCTCGTCCATGACTTGCGCAGCGGCGTCGGTTTTGATGTGCTTGAGCCAGCCGATGTTCACGTCTTGCAGCAACGGGTTGGTGGTGCGGTTGGTGGTGGCTGCTGCCGACGTGCCGTGCCAGCCGCAGGTGATGCGGTCGATGGCTTGCTGCGAGACCAGCATGTCGCGCAACATGGCTTGGAAGTTGGGGAACTTGGCCCAGGTGTCGAGCGTGTTGTAGCCGATGCTGTAGTCAAAGTTGGTTTGCTTGCACTCGTAGCCTTGGTCGTCCAAGGCGTGCATTTCACGCACAGGGCGATCAGCGCTGCTGGTGTCGGTGCGACCGGCCAGCGAGCCGCTGACGCCCATCATGACTTTTTCGCCTTTGAGTTCATCCACCGGGATGATGTTGATGGAGCGCAGGAAATCGCTGGATTCTTGAATGCGGCGTTCCAGCGTTTGCTGCACGCTGGGGGTCACCGTGAATTTGGTCGTGGCGTCGGGCACGCCGTTCAATTCTTGCTGGCGCTTGAGGTAAGCGTGGTACAGGGCGCGGGTCGTATTTTTCATGGTGGGTTCCTTTGCTTCCTGGTGGCGGTTTAGCAGTCGGTGGGTTCGTCTTTACCGCCGGTGGCGAGGGGGCGGTGGTTGTAGCCGCTGGGCTCAGTGGTGTCGATCTTGTCCACCACGGCTTTCAAGTCGGCGTACTGCTTTTTGAGGGCTTCCAGCTCTTGGGCCTGGGTTTTGAATTGCTGGTCAGCGCGCTCCAAAGCGCCCTGCACTGTTTTGCCCAGTTCGACCACAGCGGATTCGCTGGCGTTTTGCCCGCCTGCACCGCTGGCGGTGGTCGTGGTTTGGGCGCGAAACAGGTTGGCCAAGCTGTTGAACATGGCTGTGAGGCCCGAGGCTTCGCCATTGCCACCATTGCCTTGGGTAGCTTGCTGGGTGGCTTCTTCCAAGTCGGCAGCGGTAATCGCCACTGCTTCAGTGAACAGGGTTGCGGAGTTGAGTTTGCGGCCCGCAAAGGGGTTGGCGCTGGGGTTTTGTGCGGCAAAACTCAGCACTTCGGTGCCCAGGCTGGCGGGACTGTCGGTGACGGCCAAGCCGACCATGTAGGCGCTGCCGGTGTCGGCGAACTTGGGGTCGAGCTCGATGCTTGTGTAGATTTTTTGCTTGTCTTTGGCCAACTGGATCAAGCCCGGCAGCGGCTCGATTTGGGCGTACAGGGCCATGCGTTTTTGGCCGTCGCCCAGGTCAACTTCTTCGGCTTTGAGGGCCAGCACGTCGCCGTACATCTTGAAGGCGCTGTCCGGGTAGATGGAGCGGTAGTGCTCCATGTTGACGCGGGAACCGTACTTTTTGGGGTTGTAGTTGGCTGCGGCTTCAGTGAGCCAGTTGCGTTCGATCTTGCGACCGTCGGTGGTGCCGCCTTCAACGGCGACGCGGAAAAATTTAGATGCTGCCATGTGGTTGGGCCTGATGTGAGTGATGTGTTGGCATCGTCACACCATGCCCCTGCTGCCTCAACAGCTTGTGGCGCGGACTAGGCTCAGCCGCGCCACAAGGTGTCGCGCGCGTGCGGGGCGGGCGGGATAGTCGTAGCCCATGACCGACACCCTACCCTTTGATGCATCCCAAAACCCGGCTGGCGCTGCTGTGGCTGGCGACGATGAAGATGCGAGTCAGTCGCCCTACAACGATGCGGAAATCTGGGCGGCACGGCTGCAACTGTCGCAGGCGCAGCTGATCAATCACCAGCTAGACCCTAGCAATCCGCCGGTGAAGCTGCCACAGGCTGAGATCAAGGCAAAGGCACGGCATTTGTACTGGATGGGTTGGACGCTGTCATCAATTGCCCGTGTGCTGCTCACGCCACGCACCACTGTACAGGGCTGGCGCGATGCAGAAAAGTGGGATGACAGCACCGCCATTGACCGAATCAACGGCGCGCTGGAAGCCCGCATGGTGGGCTTGGTGTTCAAGGAGGCCAAGTCGGCGCACGACTTCAAAGAGATTGACTTGTTGGGCCGCCAGCTTGAGCGCATGGCGCGGGTAGACAAGTTTGCGGTGACGGGCAAAGAAGTTGACCTGAACCCCAACATCTTGCGGCGCAACGCTGCACCCAAGAAGGCCCCCAAGCGCAACCACTTCACGCCTGAGGATCTGGAAAAGCTGGTGGAGGCGTTTGATGCCGAGAACTTTGGCTACCAGCGGACGTGGTGGGAAAACATCCAACAGCGCACACGGATGATTTTGAAGAGCCGCCAGATTGGGGCGACTTGGTACTTTGCGCGGGAGGCGCTGATTGATGCGGTGCAGTCGGGCCGCAATCAGATCTTTTTGAGCGCCAGCAAGGCGCAGGCGCACATCTTCCGCAGCTACATCGTCAAGTTTGCCCGCGAGGTGTGTGGGGTGGAGTTGACTGGTGATCCGATCATCTTGAGCAATGGCGCGGAGCTGCGCTTTTTGGGCACCAACGCCCTCACTGCTCAGGGGTTCACGGGCAATTTCTACTTTGATGAGTTCTTTTGGACACGCGACTTTGAGAAGCTGAACAAAGTGGCCAGCGCGATGGCGCTGCACAAGCACTGGCGCAAAACGTACTTCAGCACGCCCAGCTCGATGCAGCACCCGGCCTACAAGCTGTGGTCGGGCGAGCGCTTCAACAAGACGGCGGCTGAGGGCAAGAGCCGGAAGTTGGCGCTGGATTTGTCGCACGACAAGTTGGCGGGCGGCTTCACCGGCGAGGACAAGATCTGGCGAATGATCGTCACGATCATGGACGCCATTGCGGGCGGCTGCGATCTGTTCGACCTAGACGAGCTGCGGGCCGAATACACGCCAGAAGAGTTCGACAACCTGCTGATGTGCCTGTTCTTGGATGACCGGATGAGCGCCTTCCCGCTGTCCGAGATCCAGAAGTGCATGGTCGATTCGTGGGTGGACTGGGCGGCGGACTTTAAGCCGTTGGCGGCCAAGCCTTTTGGCAACCGTGAGGTGTGGGTGGGCTATGACCCCAGCCACACGGGCGACAGCGCTGGGTGCGTGGTGCTTGCCCCGCCTGCGCGGCCTGGGGGCAAGTTTCGCGTGCTGGAGCGCACGCAGTTCAAGGGCATGTCGTTTGAAGACCAAGCGGCGGAAATCAAGAAGCTGACAAAGCGCTTCAACGTGAGCTACATCGGCATCGACTCCACGGGGCTTGGGCAAGGGGTGTTCCAGCTGGTCAAGACGTGGTTCCCGGCGGTGACGGACATTCGCTACAGCCTGGACAACAAGGTGGCGCTGGTGCAGAAGGCGCAGGCCGTGATCCGCGCTGGGCGGCTGGAGTTTGACGCGGGCTGGGTGGACTTGGCGCACAGCTTTTTGGCGATTCAAAAAACGCTGACACCCAGCGGCACCCGCGTGACGTTTGAAGCGGGCCGCACCGAAGCCATCGGCCACAGTGATTTGGCCTGGGCTGTGATGCACGCCCTGATTAACGAGCCGCTGGACGGGGGCGAGCAAGCCTCGACCAGCGTGATTGAAGTTTCTGAATGAGCACGACAACCATGACCCATACTTCCACCGACCACACTGCCACCGACGCGGCAACACATGCCGACACCCCGCTCCAGTCGCCGCCTGGGATGGAGCTGTTCACCTTTGGCGACCCTGAGCCGGTGATGGATGCGGCTGAAATTTTTGACTACATGCACACGTGGAGCAACGGCAATTGGTACGAGCCGCCGATCAGCTTTGCGGGCTTGGCCAAGTCTGTCAGGGCGGGCACGCACCACGGCAGCGCTATCTACTTCACCCGCGATTTGGTGCTGAGCTGCTTTAAGCCGCACCCGCTGCTTGACCGGGCTACGTTCAGTGGCTGGGTGCTGGACTACTTGGTGTTTGGCAACGCATTCTTGGAGCGTATCGACTCGCGCACGGGTCGCCCGCTCAAGCTCAAACGCTCACTGGGCAAATACACCCGAGTCGGGGTTGATTTGGTCAGCTGTTGGTTTGTGAACAGCGCGGGCGAGGAACACCAGTTTGCTCCGGGGGCCGTGCATCATTTGCTTGAGCCTGACATCAATCAGGAGGTTTACGGTATGCCCCAATATATTGGGGCGTTGCAGTCGGCTTGGTTGAATGAATCGGCTACGTTGTTTCGCCGTCGGTATTACAACAACGGTAGCCATGCTGGTTTTATTTTGTACATCAGCGACCCAGCGCAAAATCAAGGGGATATTGACGGCATT
>CALMOI010000376.1 GCA_937871735.1 uncultured Comamonadaceae bacterium | reverse complement strand
AGCATGGACGACGAGGCCATCATCACTGAGCTGGTTGCCATTCGCGGCGTCGGGCGCTGGACGGCGGAGATGTTTTTGATCTTCCACCTGCTGCGGCCCAACGTGTTGCCGCTGGACGATGTGGGCCTGATCAAAGGCATCAGCCTGAATTATTTTTCGGGCGAAGGTGTCAGCCGCAGTGACGCGCGCGAGGTGGCTGCGCCTTGGGCACCGTACCGCACGGTGGCGACTTGGTATATTTGGCGCTCCCTCGATCCCGAGCCTGTTGCACACTAAAGTTCTCAGCCTCAGTTCAGCCCGCTATGACGGGTACGCCTCGGCGACCGCTGATCCGGCGCACTGCCCGGCCCCACAGGAGAAAAGAGTTGGCTAAAAAAACATTCCTTGATTTCGAGCAACCGATTGCTGATCTCGAAACCAAAATCGAAGAACTGCGCTATGTGCAGTCTGAATCCGCAGTAGATATTTCCGCCGAAATTGAGCAGCTGAGCAAAAAAAGCCAGCAGCTCACCAAAGACATTTACTCCGATCTCACGCCGTGGCAGATCACCAAAATCGCCCGTCACGCCGAGCGCCCTTACACGCTGGATTACGTGAACGAAATTTTCACGGACTTCGTGGAACTGCACGGCGACCGCCACTTTGCCGATGATTTGTCGATTGTGGGCGGGCTGGCCCGCTTCAACGGCACGCCTTGCATGGTGCTGGGCCACCAAAAAGGCCGTGACACCCGCGAACGCGGTTTGCGCAACTTTGGCATGAGCAAGCCCGAGGGCTACCGCAAAGCCCTGCGCCTGATGAAGCTGGCCGAGAAGTTCGGCCTGCCCGTGTTCACCTTTGTGGACACGCCCGGCGCGTACCCCGGTATCGACGCGGAAGAGCGCGGCCAGTCCGAGGCCATTGGCCGCAACATCTTTGAGATGGCGCAGTTGGAAGTGCCGATCATCACCACCATCATTGGTGAAGGCGGCTCGGGCGGCGCGTTGGCGATTTCCGTGGGCGACCAAGTGCTGATGTTGCAGTACTCGATTTACTCGGTGATCAGCCCGGAAGGCTGCGCTTCCATCCTCTGGAAGACTTCAGAAAAAGCCCAAGAAGCCGCGTCAGCGCTGGGCATTACCGCGCACCGCCTCAAAGCCTTGGGCGTGGTCGACAAAATCGTGAACGAACCCGTGGGTGGCGCGCACCGCGACCACAAGCAGATGGCGGCTTTCCTCAAGCGCGCGCTGCTCGACGCTTACCGCCAAGTCAGTGACTTGAAGGTCAAAGAGTTGTTGGATCGCCGCTACGCCCGCCTGCAAAGCTACGGGCGCTTCACCGACACCAAGGCCGATCACCGCTGAGTGATGTTCGGGGCATGACCCTCAGCATTTCGCAAGCGCTGGCCGTGTTTCAACCCGGCTTGCCGCTGGCCGTTGCCTTGAGCGGCGGCGCGGATTCCACGGCTTTGTTGCTGGCTTGCGCTGATCGCTGGCCGGGCCAGGTGCGTGCGATTCACGTCCACCACGGCTTGCAAGCCGCTGCCGATGACTTTGAGCGCCACTGCATCGCCCTGTGCGCCAAGCTGGCCGTGCCGCTGGCGGTGCAACGTGTGGATGCGCGCCCCGCCGCAGGCGAAAGCCCCGAAGATGCCGCCCGCAAAGCCCGTTACCGCGCCCTGAGCGTGGCCGCCCACAGCTTGGGCGTGCAGCACGTCGCCATCGCCCAACATGCGGACGACCAAGTCGAAACCATCTTGCTGGCTTTGTCGCGTGGCGCAGGCTTGCCGGGGCTGGCCGCCATGCCTGCGTGCTGGCAGCGCAACGGTTTGACGTGGCACCGACCGCTGTTGGCCGTGCCCGGCTCCGCTGTGCGCGACTGGCTGCGCGTGCGTGGCCAAGACTGGATCGAAGACCCGACCAACGCCGACCCGCACTACACCCGCAACCGCATTCGGGCGCAACTGCTGCCGGTGCTGCAAGCGGTGTTCCCCCAGTTTCGCGACACCTTGCCGCGCAGCGCTGCCCATGCGGCCCAAGCGCAGTTGCTGCTCACCGAAGTCGCCGAGCAAGACTTGGCCGCGCTAGGCCAGCCGCCGCGCATTGCGCCGTTGCGCGCCTTGACGCGCCCGCGCCAAGCCAATGTGCTGCGCCATTGGTTGCGCCACTGCCACGCCACCAGCGCCAGCGCCGCGCAACTGAACGAACTGCTGCGCCAAATCGCCGCTTGCACCACGCGCGGCCACCGATTGCGCCTGAAAGTGGGCACCGGCTACGTGCTGCGCGCAGGCGATGCGCTGGACTGGCAGCCCGCCTGAAGCCCATTGGTACAATTCCAAGGCTTTGCCGGAGCCCTTCCGCGCAAAACCTTCGCGGCGCACCAAGGCGAAGCTTTGACGGCCTGAACCCTGCGCCACCCTTCTGTTTTTCCCCGTATCACACCACATGGCATTGATCGTTCACAAATACGGCGGCACGTCGATGGGCTCCACCGAGCGCATTCGCAATGTCGCCAAGCGCGTGGCCAAATGGGCGCGGGCAGGCCACCAAATGGTGGTGGTGCCCAGCGCCATGAGCGGCGAGACCAACCGCCTGCTCGGTCTGGCCAAAGAACTCGCTCCCGCCAAACCCGACAGCGCCTATGGCCGCGAACTCGACATGCTGGCCTCCACCGGCGAGCAAGCCTCGTCGGCCCTGCTGGCCATTGCCTTGCAAGCCGAAGGCATGGGCTCGGTCAGCTACGCAGGCTGGCAAGTGCCCATCAAGACCAACAGCGCCTACACCAAGGCCCGCATCGAATCCATTGATGACCAAAAAGTCCGCGCCGATCTGGCTGCGGGCAAGGTGGTCATCGTGACCGGCTTCCAAGGCGTGGACGAGTTGGGCAACATCACGACCTTGGGCCGTGGCGGCTCTGACACCTCCGCCGTGGCCGTGGCCGCCGCGATGAAGGCCGACGAATGCCTGATCTACACCGACGTGGACGGCGTGTACACCACCGACCCGCGCGTGGTGCCCGATGCCCGTCGCCTGCAAACCGTCAGCTTTGAAGAAATGCTGGAAATGGCCTCGCTGGGCTCCAAAGTCCTGCAAATCCGCTCGGTGGAATTTGCGGGCAAGTACAAAGTGCCGATGCGCGTGCTGTCCAGCTTCACGCCGTGGGACATCAATATCGACGAGGAAGCCAAGTCCGGCACCCTGATCACCTTTGAGGAAGACGAACAAATGGAACAAGCCGTCGTATCCGGCATCGCATTCAACCGCGACGAAGCCAAAATCTCTGTGCTGGGCGTGCCCGACAAGCCCGGTATCGCGTACCAAATCTTGGGTGCCGTGGCCGATGCCAACATCGAAGTGGACGTGATCATCCAAAACGTGAGCAAAGACGGCAAGACTGACTTCAGCTTCACCGTACACCGCAACGACTACGCCAAGACTGTTGAGCTGCTCAAAGAGAAGGTCGTGCCCGCCCTGGGCGCAGCAGACGTGGTGGGCGACACCAAGATCTGCAAGGTCTCCAT
>CALMOI010000375.1 GCA_937871735.1 uncultured Comamonadaceae bacterium | reverse complement strand
TATGGAAAAAACAAAATTGGTGTTGATCGGCAACGGCATGGCCGGTGTACGCACGCTCGAAGAGCTGCTCAAGCTCGCCCCCGAGCGCTACGAGATCACGGTATTTGGTGCAGAGCCGCACCCCAACTACAACCGCATCTTGCTGTCGCCCGTGCTGGCTGGCGAACAAACTATTGATGAAATCATCCTCAACCCGCTGTCGTGGTACGAAGAAAACGGCATCAAGCTGCACCTGAGCAAGAAGGTGGTTGATGTGGATCGCGCCGCCCGCATCGTCACCGCTGAAGACGGCACCACCGCCGCCTACGACCAGTTGATCATCGCCACGGGTTCTAACCCCTTCATCTTGCCGGTGCCGGGCAAAGAGCTGGCCGGCGTGATCGCCTACCGCGACATCGCCGACACCAACTTCATGATCGACACTGCCACCACGCACCAACACGCGGTCGTGATCGGCGGCGGCTTGCTGGGTCTGGAAGCGGCCAACGGCCTGATGCTGCGCGGCATGAGCGTCACGGTGGTGCACATCAGCGACTGGCTGATGGAGCGCCAACTCGACAACGTTGCAGGCAAGCTGCTGGAAAAATCACTGACCGAACGCGGTCTCAAATTTGAGCTGGGCGCACAAACCGCCGCTTTGCTGGGCAACGAAACGGGTCGTGTGCGCGCTGTGCAATTCAAAGATGGCCGCGAAATTCCCGCCGACTTGGTGGTGATGGCCGCTGGCATCCGCCCCAACACGGCGCTGGCTGAAAAAATTGGCCTCGAATGCAATCGGGGCATCGTGGTGTCTGACGCGCTGCAAACCAGCGACCCCGCCATTTGGTCGGTGGGCGAATGCGCCAGCCACCGGGGTATCGCTTACGGCTTGGTGGCTCCGCTGTTTGAGCAAGGCAAAGTGCTGGCCGCGCATCTGGCGGGCCAAGGCGAAGGCGTGGCTTACCAAGGCAGCCAAACCTCGACCAAGCTCAAAGTCACGGGCATTGACCTGTTCTCGGCAGGCGACTTCATGGGCGGCGAAGGCTGCGAAGACATCGTGCTGTCTGACCCGATGGGCGGCGTGTACAAGCGCTTGGTGCTCAAGGACGACAAACTGGTCGGCGCTTGCCTATACGGCGACACCGTGGACGGCTCTTGGTACTTCAAGCTGCTGCGCGACGGCCAAGCCGTGCATGACATCCGCGACAAACTGATGTTTGGCGAATCGCATCTGGGCGACACCGGCCATCAAGGCCAAAACAAAGCCGCCACGATGGCCGACTCCGACGAAGTCTGCGGCTGCAACGGCGTGACCAAGGGCGCGATCTGCAAGGCCATCAAAGACAAAGGTTTGTTCACCTTGGAAGACGTGCGCAAGCACACCAAAGCCAGCGCGTCCTGCGGTTCTTGCACTGGCTTGGTGGAGCAGTTGATCATGTTCACGGCGGGCGGCGACTACTCGGCCACACCCAAAACCAAAGCCATGTGCAGCTGCACCGACCACGGCCACCAAGCCGTGCGCGATGTGATCAAGGCCGAAAAAATCTTGACCATTGCCGACGTGCAACAGCGCATGGAATGGAAAACGCCCAACGGCTGCGCCAGCTGCCGCCCGGCCATCAACTACTACCTGATTTCAACGTGGCCCAAAGAGGCCCTGGATGATCCGCAAAGCCGCTACATCAACGAGCGCAGCCACGCCAACATCCAAAAAGACGGCACTTACAGCGTGATTCCGCGCATGTGGGGTGGGGAAACCACTGCCGACGAGCTGCGCCGCATTGCCGACGCGGCTGACAAGTACAAAGTGCCCACCATCAAGGTCACGGGCGGCCAGCGCATTGACTTGCTGGGCGTGAAAAAAGAAGACTTGGTTGGCATTTGGAAAGACATCGGGATGCCCAGCGGCCACGCCTACGCCAAGGCGCTGCGCACCGTCAAAACCTGCGTGG
>CALMOI010000374.1 GCA_937871735.1 uncultured Comamonadaceae bacterium | reverse complement strand
AAGACCCGCAAGCCCTGTCCGCCGCCGCCACCGCTGTCGAGCAAGACCTGCGTACCCTGCCGGGCCTGGGTAGCATCATTTCCAGCGCCAGCTTGGTGCGCAACGAAGTCACCATCACCCCCGACTTTGCCCGCGCCGCCGACCTAGGTGTCACCAGCCGCGCCATCGCCGACACCCTGCGCGTGGCTACCGTGGGCGACTACGACCAAGCCCTGGCTAAGCTCAACTTGGCGCAGCGCCAAGTGCCCATCGTGGTCAAGCTGCAAGGCGATGTGCGCCAGGATTGGTCGCTGCTGTCGCGCCTGGAAGTACCGGGCAGCAAAGGCCCGGTGCTGCTGGGCCAAGTGGCGCGCATCGAGCAAGGCGGCGGCCCGGCGCAAATCGACCGGCTCAACCGCGTGCGCAACGTCACCATCGTGGTGGAGCTGTCAGGTCTGCCGCTGGGTGATGTGACCGCCGCCGTAGCGCAACTGCCCGCCATCCAACACCTGCCGCCCGGCGTGCGCCAAGTCGAATTGGGCGATGCCGAAATGATGGGCGAGCTGTTCGCCAGCTTCGGCCTGGCCATGCTGACCGGCGTGCTGTGCATCTACGTCGTGCTAGTGCTGCTGTTCAAAGACTTTTTGCAGCCCGTCACCATCTTGGCCGCGCTGCCGCTGGCGCTGGGCGGAGCCTTTGTGGCGCTGCTGCTGGCGGGCAAGAGCTTTTCGATGTCATCGCTGATCGGGCTCATCATGCTGATGGGCATCGCCACCAAGAACTCCATCCTGCTGGTCGAATACGCCATCGAAGCCCGCCGAGGCCACCTGGGGCCAGACGGCCAGCCCACCACCGCGCCCCTGAGCCGCATCGAAGCCCTGATCGACGCCGGCCACAAACGCGCCCGCCCCGTGGTCATGACCACCCTGGCCATGGGCGCAGGCATGGTACCCCTGGCCCTAGGCTGGGGTGCCGCCGACCCGAGCTTCCGCAGCCCGATGGCCGTCACGGTGATCGGCGGGCTCATCACCTCGACAGTGTTGAGTTTGCTGGTGGTGCCGGTGGTTTACACGCTGATGGATGATTTGGAGCACGCCATAGGTCGGTTCAAACGCTGGGTGCAGAGCAGGGGTAACGGCCAGCCCACAGCCCATGTATCCAAACCCAACGCATCACAGGAATCTGCATGAACACGCCCATCACCCACATCGCCCCCGTCGAACTGGCCAAGGCTTACCGCCTCATCAATCACGGCCCGACGGTGCTGGTTTCGGCTCGGCACGCGGGCATGGACAACGTCATGGCCGCCGCTTGGGTTTGCGCGCTGGACTTTGCGCCACCCAAGCTCACCGTGGTGTTGGACAAAAGCACTGCCACCCGAGGCTTGATCGAGCGCAGCGGCCACTTTGCCATCCAAGTGCCCACCGTGGCCCAGGTGCAACTGACGCGCGATGTGGGCAGCCGCAGCCTGAAAGACGACTCGGACAAGCTGGCGCACTGCGGCGTCGAATGCTTTGCCATGCCCGGCCACGACCTGCCGTTGGTGGCGGGCTGTTCGGCTTGGCTGGCCTGCAAGCTGATCCCCGAGCCGCACAACCAAAGCGCCCACGATCTGTTTATCGGCGAAGTGGTCGCCGCCTGGGCTGACACCCGCGTTTTCAGCCACGGCCACTGGCACTTTGAAGATGCCGACCCGGCGTGGCGCAGCCTGCACCACGTGGCGGGCGGGCAGTTTTACGCGATAGGCGAGGCGCTGCCCGCCAAAGACTGAGCGCGGCATTGTGGCCGCAGACTTTCAGCGCTGCCCCAGCTTGCGGTAGACCGTGGCGCGGCTGATGCCGAGGGCTTTGGCGGCTTGTTGGACGTTGCCTTTGGCATCGGTCACGGCTTTGCGGATCAGCGCCAGCTCCATGTCTTTGAGCGGGACGCGCTCGCGCACAGGCGCGCTGGCGGAGGCGAGGCTGCCTGCGCGCAGCGGCTGGGCTTGCAGGCGCAGGCCTGACCACAGCGGCGCTTCCAAGCTGTTGCCTGAGGTGGCGTGGCTGGCGTCAAACAAGTGCTCAAACGGCATGGCGAACAGGTCGCTGGCGTGCAGCGGGCCGGGGCCTGCGGTGAGCGGCGGCACCATTTGCCGTGCGGCGGAGTTGACTCCGGTGATCCAGCCGTCGGCATCCAGGCACAGCAGGCCGTCGGTTTCGGTGCCCACCGAGTGGCCGGGCCAGTTCAGGCGCACCAGCAGTTTGTGCGGGCAGCGCAGGGTCAAGGCGTTTTCGATGCTGCGTGCCGATTGCGTGACCAAGTGCCGCAGCTCGGGGCGTTCGGCGGCTTCGATGCCGGTCACGTCCAACATGCCCACGCACTGGCCGTTGGGGCCAAACAGCGGTGCGCCCGCGCAGCTGTAGTCCCCGTTGGCTTCAAAGAAATGCTCGCCCCGGTGCAGCCACACGGGCTGCTGCTCGATCAGCACCGCGCCGATGGCGGTGGTGCCCAGCGTGGCTTCCGACAAATCAGCGCCGATGCGGGTGATGAGCTGGGCGCGCCGGTCGTCGCGGTCAATGGGCCCGTTCACATCCACCACCACGCCGCGTGCGTTGGTCAAGATGGCGAAGTAGCGCGTGCTGGCGATGGTGCGGCCCAGCGCATCCATCGCTGGACGGGCGGCTTCGCGCAGTTCGTGGTGTGTTTCAACGGTGTGGCGCAGTGAAGGCGGGACGGTCACGTCCAAGCTCAAGGGCTGGCTGGGGCGCTGGCCGCTGGCCAAGCAGCGTCGCCAAGAGCGCTCTATCCACGGTGCGAGATGGTTGCCTTGGGCGCTGTCGCCCTCGTGGAGCACGGCGCGGCGTGCGGCGGCAATCAGTGCCAATCGATCCGGGCGCGCAGCAGGTGACGGGGCAGGAGTGTGGTGCATGGTGGCAGCAGTGGCAAGGTGAGGGGGGCTGCGGTTGGGTGAGTGTCGCATCTTGAGAATATCTGCGATAGACCCCCATGCGTCAGGGTTAACACTGACGATGCCCCCCTGCCCACTCGCAACAATCTCTATGCAATTATGTTCATAGGTATAGCGCTGCATAGGGGCCGCGCATCCATCAAGGAGAGACACATGCAAAAAGTGCTGCACATCAACCCAGACAAATGCACTGGCTGTCTGCAATGCGAGATGGCCTGTTCGTTTGAGAACTACGGCGTGTACGCGACGGCCAAGTCCCGCATCAAGGTTTTTGACTTCCACCACACCGGCAAGAAAGTGCCCTACACCTGCACGCAGTGCGACGAGGCTTGGTGCCTGCACGCTTGCCCGGTCGAGGCCATCACGGTCGACAAACTCACCGGCGCGAAGGTGGTGAGCGAGAGCACTTGCGTGGGTTGCAAGGTCTGCACCATCGCCTGCCCGTTCGGCACCGTGAACTATGTGCAAGAAACCGGCAAGGTGCAAAAGTGCGACCTGTGCGGCGGCGAACCGGCCTGTGCCGAAGCCTGCCCGACAGGCGCAATCACCTTTATTGATGCCAATTGGACGGGCTTGGGCAAGATGGCCCAGTGGGCCGACAAGCTGGGCAACCAACCTTCTGCCGCTTAAAGGAGCACGCATCATGTCTTGGGCTGGAAAAATTCTCCGCGTCAACCTGACCGCAGGCACCGTCAAAACCGAACCGCTGAACATGGACTGGGCGCACGCCTACTTGGGTTCGCGCGGACTGGGTTCCAAATACTTGATCAGCGAAATCGACCCCAAAGTGGATCCGCTGTCGGCAGACAACAAAATCATCTGGGCCACCGGCCCGCTGACGGGCACGATGGC
>CALMOI010000373.1 GCA_937871735.1 uncultured Comamonadaceae bacterium | reverse complement strand
ACGGCGCCACTGGCTGTTCAGCACTCGGTCCATCCAGCGCGCACGCAGCGGCAACGCCATGCCACAAGTCAGCGTGGCGTCGCTGCAAAGCCACCTTGGCGCAGACGAGGCCGCCATCAGCTGGTTCTGGATTGGCACGGCAGCGCTCATCGTGCTGGGTGTCTCGTCCGACCGCACGATCCACACCGTCATCAAGCTCAATGGCGAACAACAAGCGCGCCTGGCCGACTACATCGACTGCATGCATGCCCTGGCCGAACCACAGCCGCGCTACGCCGTACTCATCCCCAAGCTGGACGCGTTGATTGGCGAACTCGGCCCCCTGCTGCTGCCGCAAGTCCTGCACCCAGTCATCGCTGGCAAGGCCAGGCTGGTTCTGTGCCCGCATCGCACGCTGCACCTGTTTGCCTTCCATGCGGTGGCGCTCAACGGCAATCACCTGGGCGTGACACGGTGGCGGTGATCTCGGCAGCGATGTCCATGCGGGCCGGGGCGTTCATGCGCCCGGTAGCCACCACAGCCTGGGCAATCGCCCCGCGCACCACGGGCACCACCTGAACCAGCGCCCCGCGCTGACTGACCCACAGCCCCACAGCCGCCACCGCCAACACGGCAGCGACCAACGCACTCCATTTGATGATCGGTTTCATGCGGTACAGCCTAACAGGTGACGGCAGTCCCGGATATGTGGGCTGATGAGAGGCTGGCCGTTGATGTTCAATGATATACGGGACACCCGTACAATATGGAGTATGCGCACAGTCATTGAATCACCCACATTCCAAAAGCAGGCAGCCAAGCTGTGGACGGACGATGAGCGCCAAGAGTTCATCGATTGGATCGCGGTCAACATCTTGTCGGGTGATGTGATCCCTGGTACTGATGGCGCACGCAAAGTACGCTGGAGTCGTGCTGGTTCGGGCAAATCCGGTGGAACTCGAGTGATTTACTTCAACTGGTCGGAGCAAGGGGTCGTGTATCTGGTCGCGGTCTACGCCAAGTCGGATCGCGCCAACATGCTCCCGGACGACATTAAAAAGGTGGTGTGAGATGGGCAAGAAAATCGACATTGAACGAGTCGCGGCGGCCATTGAGGCTGATGCGGGTGAACATCTGCCGGATCTGCGCCAAGCGCTGGCAGAGGCACAGCTTGGGTTGGGACGGGTCACGACGCCTGAGCAAATTTTGGTGCGTCAGGCGCGCGAGAAGGCCGGATTGACGCAAGCCGTCTTCGCAGAGCGCATTGCCACCCCGGTGGCGACACTGCGCGATTGGGAGCAAGGCCGTTTCGTACCCCCTGGTGGCGTGCTATGCCTGTTGCGGTTGATCGTCAAGCACCCAGAGCTGTCTAACGAGCTCGGTTCGGCTTGATCGTCCAGCTCCGGTGCGGCGTTTTGCTGGCCCGCGCCCGCTACGCCAGCAGCGCCAAATACTCAGGCCGTTTGCTGGCCATGACCTTGAAGCTGCGTAGCACATGCGCCAGTTCGTCGCTGGTGATGCCGTAGAGCCGGGCGACGATGAGGTCGTTTTGGGCGCGCAGTTGGTCTTGCGCTTTGGCGGTTTGTGGCACGTCTTTGCGTGTCACGCCCAGCAGCGGGGCCAGTTCGGCAAAGTCGTTCCAGTTGGCGGCCAGACTCAGCAGCAGGGCGTTTTGGGCGAGCTGGGTCAAGTCGGGGTTGGCGCGAATCTCGTCGTCCGTGGGCTGCGGCATGGGCAGGCGGTAGAGGTAGGTTTTGTTGGCGTGAATCTGGATCATGAAACGCGCCATCCAATCCACAGGCAAGCTGTTGAACCACGCCAGCGCAAACAGCAGGCGCAAGGGTGGCGTGGCCTGTGTCGTCACGTCACCGACTTCGCTGCGGACATAGGTCTTGGGAATGCTGATATTGATCGTGTTGCCTACGCCGCAATTCTTTGGCAGCAATCCAAAAATCAAAGTGCGCTCGTTGGTATCGCTGGCGATGTCGCGAAATCCCAGCCGCACAAACTCCCGGTCGTAGCGCACGGCGCTGGCGTGTTGCACTACTTTGGCCTTGGGTACGCCCAAGTCTTGCGCCATGCGGTACAGCTCTTTGCTGCTCAGGCGTTCGTCAAACGCGGTGATGTCCAGCCAGTATTGCGGCTTGTCAAGTTGGTGGCTGTATTGCCAGATGGTCTTGCCTTCAAACAGCGGCAGCAGGCCGGGCGCGGCTTTTTCGATGAACAAGTCCTTGTCTGCGGTCATGTGCAGTTCGTTGCGGAAATCCAGCCACGCGGGCGAGAGCGGGGTAAACGCGCTGTAGCACTTTTGCAAAATCGGCAGGTCGGTGCCGTCGCGCAATTCCATCAGCGCCCATTGCTCGGGCGACAGGGCTTTGAGCGTGGTCAGTGGGTAGGCCACGCGGCGCGCGGGCTGCTTCAGCTCAGCGGGGTCGAGCACGTAAAACGCCGTGTCGATGACGGCTTCTTGCGCTGTGGCAGGCGGGCGGTTGACGAGCTGCATCTGCGCGAATTTGTAGCTGCGATGCACGTCCGGGAAGATGCCTTTATTGTTTTCAAAGCTGTAGAAAAACGGCATGTGGCAGTGCGTGAAGATGTGCTTGCGCAGCGCCATTGAGCCTTCTTCAAACATCAGTGCGCTAGGCAGCACGTAGTTCAAGCTGCCGCCTGCGGCCAGCAAGCCCAGATTGCGCTCGACAAAGAACCGGAACAGGTTGCCATCGCCCGCGCCCTTGTTCAGCGGAAAAGCTGCTTTGTAGTAGTTGTTGGCCGTTTCCATGCCGCTTTGCGCCTCCGCATAAGCGGCGGCAATGTGGGCGCTGCCCAGCAGGCGCTTTTGCACGGCGGCTTTTTCGGAGTTTTTCAGCGTGCGGTAGTTGCTGTGGTACTGCGGAAAGAAGTCGGTGTCCGAGAACTTGGTTTTGTCCCACGGCGGGTTGCCCACGATGATGTCAAAGCCCTTTTGGTGGCCCGCAAAGGCTTCGGGAAACGCCACCTCGAAGTGGAAAAAGCGGTAGCGCGCCGCGTAGGCTTCTACCTTTTTGAGCACGGCGCTTTGGGTCTTGGTCTCGTCAAAGAGCTGGGCGATCAGGTCGGGGGTTTTGTCCAGTGCCAGCATGGCCTTGCCCTCGCCCTCGGCCAGCAGGGCGCGGCGGGTGCAGATAAAACTCAGCGCCCGCGACAGCAGCTTGAGCTTGGGGCTGATGGTGTTTTTCCACAGCGCCTTGGATCGTTCGATCTCTTCGGCGGTGGTGTCGCGCATGGCGTCAAGCTCTTGCATCACGCTGCGCAGCTCGTCAAAGCGACCGCTCAGGTTCTCGACAAACAGGTCGTTTTGCTGGACTTCGACGGCGTTGTAGTTGATGAAGTCCTGCACGCTGGCCCCCATCAGTGAGTTGCCGTGCTGCACATGGTGTTCGATAAAGGACAGCGGCGTGCCAAAAATAAAGCTGTCCATCCACAGCGACAGCCGCGCCAGCTCCACGGCAAACGGGTTCAGATCGACCCCAAAAATGCAGCGTTTGAGCAGCGCGCGCTTCAGGATTTGCGCGTCTTCGGGCTGGTAGTCCAGGTTCAGCAGCGTCAGTTGGGCGGCGATTTTGGTGCTTTCGCCGGTCACGAGCTGCTGCAAGCTGGCGTCGGTGTCCAGCCGCGCCAGCGCCAAGTCGGTCAGGTAGTTCAGCGCCTCGACCAAAAAGTGCCCGCTGCCGCAAGCGTTGTCCAAAATCTTCAAGTCCATGAACGCCTTGCCCTGGGCAATGGCGTGGTCAATGCTGGCCTTGACCAGCGGCTGCGACAGCACCGGCTCGGTGTAGTAGCTGGCGGTGGTTTTGCGCGAGTTGCTGGCGCTTTTTAAAAACACCTCGCCTTTTTTGACGCTGATTTCGCGCCACGCTTTAAAGCCTTTTTCCTTGCGGATGTTGGCCGTGTCGTAGGCGTCGAAATAGGCTTCAACGGTTTTGCCTTTGGTGGCGCTGCTTTCGTATTCCAGGTAGACGGCGTTTTCCAAAGCGCGTTCAAAGCGGAATTCGAGCAGCCCTTCGTAGATGCGGCCCAAGTGGGTCACGCTCATGTTTTTGAAGTCGCGCCGGGTGTCAAACAGCGTGTGGCCCCGGTGGGTTTTGTAGAGCAGTTTTTCTAGCACTTGGCGCAGCACGCCGTTGCTAAAAATCTTGGGTTTGAGCAGCAGCGGCGCACGTTCTGGGTCAAACAGGCCGCCGTTGAACAGCGGTAGGTCGATGTCGCCCGCGCCTTGATCCAGCAGCGTGAACAGTTCTTTGAGCGCATGCACGCCGTCGTGCAGCTTGCTTTGCGCGTCGGTCTGGCCGCGCAGGCCGTCAAAAATCTGGCCCAAGCTGTAGCGGCGGTAAAACGGGTGCTGCGCCAAAAGCGCCCGGTTCTTGTCTTCAAAATAGACCACGAACAGCAGCCGAAACAGCAGCACGACGCTGTTTTCGTAAACGCTGGCCAGCGTGGCTTGCGGGCTGGCTTGGTAGATGGCGCGGCCCATGATTTCAAACAGCGAGTCTTCGCCCGCGTAGCCGTAAATCACGGCCTTGAGGTTTTCTTCGACCGCCAGCGTGAAGTCGGCAGAGGCGGCAATCGCCTGCTGAATCGGGCTGGCTGTGCCGGTGGTGGCCGTGGCGGCGGTGGTCGCGGGCGGCGCGTAGGCGTCTCGGCCAAAGAAGAAGGCGAACAGGGCGAGGGCGCGGGCCTTGTCTTCAGGCTGCGTCAGGGCGCAGATTTTTTCGAGGTCGAACTCGATGAAGGTCTTTTTGGCGGTGATTTTGTCGGTGTCATACACCCGCCACAGCCGCCCGTTGGTCAAAAAGCCAAAGCGCACGCGCAAGGTGCTCAGGTAGTCCTGCAACTGGTGGTGCGGATTTTCTTTGCGGTCGGCTTTGCCGGTATCCAGCGTTTTGTCCCACGCCTTGGACTCGCAAATGGCGGTAATCAGCTTTTGGTCTTTGCTGGCGATCAGGGCGTTTTCTTGCGCCTCTTGCAGCAGCAGGCAGTAGTCGGGCTTGGCGAATTTGCCTTGCACGGTGATGCCGACTTGGTAAGCCTTGCTCCAGCCCAGCAGCGCCAAGAGCGGGGCGATGAATTTTTCTTCAAGCTGCGCTTCGTTGCGGGCGGCCAGCGTGGCGGGGTTGAAGTGGGCGGCCAGCCACGCATCCAGAGCGGCAGCGCAGGCGGGCGGGTGTTCGGCCAGCGCGCCAGATTTTTGGGCGATGAAGCCGTCATCAAGCAGCGTGTTGGTCAGCCAGTGCTGCGGGAACAGGTCGTTATTCATGGCGGAAAGTGTAGTGCCGCCCCCCGCGTTCACAACCCCAAATCGCTCAAGCTGGGATGCTCGTCTGGGCGGCGGCCTAGGGGCCAGTGGAACAGGCGGTCTTCAGCGCGAATGGGCAGGTCGTTGATGCAGGCAAAGCGGCGCTGCATCAAGCCTTGGGCGTTGAACTCCCAGTTCTCGTTGCCGTAGCTGCGGTACCAGTGGCCGCTGTCGTCGTGCCACTCATAGGCAAAGCGCACGGCGATGCGGTGTTCGGTGTGCGCCCACAGTTCTTTGATCAGGCGGTAGTCCAGCTCGCGTGCCCACTTGCGGCGCAACAGCGCCTTCACCTGTTCGCGGCCCACAGGGAATTCGACGCGGTTGCGCCACTGGGTGTCTTCGGTGTAGACCAGGCTCACGCGCTCGGGGTCGCGTGAGTTCCAAGCGTCTTCGGCCAGACGTACTTTGTGGGTGGCGGTTTCGACGGTGAACGGGGGCAGGGGCGGCTTGGTGTCCATGAGCTGGGGCTTTCAAACAGGTGTTGCGATGGTGTAGACAGATCGGTCTACATTGCATCGTAAAGCATGTGGACAGATCTGTCTACAATGGCCGGATGTTGACCTTGCCCATCACCCCAACTGACATGGCCGAGCGCCCGGCGCGCGAGCGCATCTTGCTCACGGCGCACGATTTGTTTTACCGCCACGGCATTCGCGCCGTGGGCATCGACCGGGTGATTGCCGAAGCGGGCGTGACCAAGGTCACGCTGTACCGGCACTTTCCGTCCAAAGACGATTTGATTCGCGCCTTTTTGGCGCTGCGCCACGAGCGTTGGATGGCGTGGTTCCGCGATGCGTTGGCGCGCCATCAGGCCAGCATCGCTGCATTGGTGGGCGCACCCGCGTCGCCCTGGGCCGCGCTGGTGCCCACGCTGCGCGAGTGGTTTGAGTCGCCTTTGTTTCGGGGCTGCGCCTTCATCAACAGCGTGGCCGAGCTGGGCGGCGCGCTGCCCGAGGTGTTGACGCTGGCCGCCGCCCACAAGCGCGACATGGTGGACGCGCTGGCTGACTTGCTGCCTGCCGCCGCACCGAATCGCCTGGCCCGCGCTCAGGCCGTGGCGCTGGTGGTGGACGGGGCCATCGTCCGCGCCCAAAGCGGCCCGGACGGCGTGCAAGAGGCGCTGAGCGGCGTGCAGTGCATCGTTGATATCATTGTTTGATATTGAATCGTTTACAAAGTAATCGCGAGCGGCGTACAATGCGGCTCATGGACAACGACACACAACCCCAAGTCACCGACGCAGGCGCGCAGGCGCTGCTGCTCGACAACCAGTTGTGTTTTGCGGTCTATTCGACCATGCAGAGCTTGAACAAGGTCTACCGCAAGCTGCTCAAAGACTTGGAGCTGACGTATCCGCAGTACCTGGTCATGCTGGTGCTGTGGGAAAAAGACGGGCTGATGGTGTCGCAAATCGGCGAGCGGCTGGGGCTGGATTCGGCCACGCTCACGCCTTTGCTCAAGCGGCTGGAGGCGGTGGCGCTGCTCACGCGGGTGCGTGCTGTGGCGGATGAGCGCCAAGTCATCATCTCGCTGACCGACAAGGGTCGGGCGCTGAAGGCGCAGGCGCAGGCGGTGCCCGGTTGCATGGCCAGCGTGATCGCCTGCTCAATGGACGAGATCGTTGATTTGAAAGACAGTTTGCTCCAACTGCGTGATTCGCTGAACCACAACTCGGCGGACTTGGTTTGAGGGTTATGGAATGGGCGCGGCTGCGCCTATTTCATAGTCATATAAATAGCATACGATTTAATCGTTAACATTTGATCGACGTGGCGCAGCGGTCAAACCCACCTTCAGTCGCTACCTTGAAAAGGAAACACCATGAGCATCGAACAAGTTCTGTACCGCGCAACTGCTACCGCCACCGGTGGCCGTGATGGCCGCGCCGAAACCGCCGACGGCAGCTTGTCGCTGGCCTTGGCCACGCCCCGCGAACTGGGCGGCGCAGGCGGCGCGGGCACCAACCCTGAGCAATTGTTTGCCAGCGGCTACAGCGCTTGCTTTTTGGGCGCGATGAAGTTTGTGGCTGCCCGCGACAAGATCGCCATGCCCGCCAACACCACGGTGCGCGGCACGGTGGGCATAGGCGCGATTCCCAACGGCTTTGGCATTGAAGTGGATCTGGAAATCAGCCTGCCCGGTTTGGCCGCCGACGTGGCGCAAACGCTGATCGACCGTGCGCACATCGTTTGCCCGTACTCCAACGCCACGCGCAACAACATCGACGTGCGCCTGAGCTTGGTGTGATGGGCGCGGGGGCTCCTGAATCGCTATGCTGCAAGTCCCTGACTTGATTGAATTGGAGTTCCCCATGAATCGTGTGACTTGTGATCGTTTGGCCGCGCTGCGTGCGCTGGCTGCCTCGGCGTTGGTGTTGGGCTTGGCGGCTTGCGCTGTTCCCGGTTTGACATCCAGCCCGACGGCGGTGGCTTCGGTGGACTTGCAGCCCACGCGCGGCAATGCCGTCAGCGGCGCGCTGAAGTTCAGCCAAACCGGCAACGCCGTGACCGTGACGGGCGAAGTGCGCGGCCTCAAACCCGGCGCGGAGCACGGCTTTCACGTCCACGACAAGGGCGATTGCTCCAGCGGCGACGGCATGAGCACCGGCGGCCACTTCAACCCCAACGCTGCCAGCCACGGCCACCACGGCCAAGGCCATGTCGGCGACTTGCCGCCGCTGCAAGCCGACGCGCAAGGCGTGGCCCGCATCAACTTCACCAGCACCAACCTGAGCTTGACCGATGCCAAGACCAGCGTGGTCGGCCACGGCTTGATCGTCCACCGCGACCCCGACGACTACACCACCCAGCCCACCGGCAACGCTGGCCCGCGTGTGGCTTGCGGCGTGATTCGACAAGGCTGAGGCTGGCCGGGACACACACCGGGTTTGTACGGGTGGGTGCAGTAATCGGCTGTTACCCACCGCGTGCAAACGGGGCCAACAATGCGCTCTCCTAACCCTTATCAGGAGACCAGCATGGGTAAAAAACTGTTGATGATCTGCGGCGACTACTGCGAAGACTACGAGACGATGGTGCCGTTCCAAGCCTTGCAAGCGGTCGGCCACACGGTGCATGCCGTGGCCCCGCACAAGAAGGCGGGCGACTACATCCTCACCGCCATCCACGACTTTGAAGGCGCACAGACCTACAGCGAAAAGCCCGGCCACCGCTTCACGCTGAACTACAACTTCGCCGACGTGAAGCCTGAAAGCTACGACGGCTTGGTGATTCCCGGCGGTCGCGGCCCCGAGTATTTGCGCATGGACGCGCAGGTGATGGCGCTGGTCAAGCACTTCACCAGCACCGGCAAGCCGGTGGCGGCGGTGTGCCACGGCGCGCAACTGCTGGCCGCCACGGGCGACATCAAAGGCCGCACCATCTCGGCTTACCCGGCGTGCCAAGTCGAAGTGGAATTGGCCGGTGCGACTTACGCCGCCATCCCCGTCGATCAGGCGGTGACCGACGGCCCGTTTGTGACGGCCCCGGCGTGGCCCGCGCACCCGGCGTGGATTGCGCAATTCTTGGTCGTGCTCGGAACCACCATCACCCACTGATCACCGCACTGAGCGGGCCTGTGCCTACACTGAGCGCATGTGTGAAATTTTCATCAGCGCTCACCCCGACAGCTACGCCAGCCGCACCCGTTCCGTGCGGCTGCACGGCGTGGTGACCAGCATCCGGCTGGAAAACCTGTATTGGGAAGTCCTCACTGGAATCGGCCAGCGCGACGGCATGAGCGTGGTGCAG
>CALMOI010000372.1 GCA_937871735.1 uncultured Comamonadaceae bacterium | reverse complement strand
CATGATCGGCACGACCGGCAGCCCGCCAACCCTGAACACCGGGTCGCCCGGCGGAGGCGTGACCCCCATGAGCCACAGGTACAAGGCCGTGAACCCGATGCTTGAGATCATGCAGCTCGACAGCACGAGCAGCAGTTTGCGAAACAGGCGCGTGGGTTGGGCCACGGGCTCTCAGTCCTTGAGCAATTGGTAGCCCAGGCCGCGCACGCTCTGGATCCACGAGCGGCCGTCATCACGCAGGCCCAGCTTTTGGCGGATGCTGCTGATGTGGACATCAATGCGGCGGTCAAAGCGCGTGAGTGGTCGGCCAAAGGCCGCCTGGGAGATGTCTTGTTTGCTGGTCAGCTTTCCCGCCTGTTGAACCAGCACTTCCAGCAAGCTGAATTCGGTGCCCGTGAGCTCCAGCGGTGCGCCGTGCCAGATCGCCTGGCGCGTGCCTGGGTACAGCGTGAGCGCACCAGCGTTCAACGCCTGCGCCGCGTTCGCTCCCTCGGGCTGGCTGCGGCTCTCGGTGCGCCGCAGGATGGCGTGGATGCGCGCCACCAACTCGCCGGGCGTGCATGGCTTGGGGACGTAGTCGTCGGCCCCCATGTTCAGACCAACGATCTTGTCGACGTTGTCGCCGCGCGCCGTGAGCATCAGCACCGGTACGTTGCTCGTGGTGCGGATACGGCGCAAGGCCTCCATGCCAGACAGGCGGGGCATCATGATGTCCAGCACGACCAAGGCGTAACCGCCGCGCAGCGCCTCGTGGACGCCCGCTTCGCCGTCGTTCGCCACACCCACCTCGAAGCCTTCGCGGGAGATGTAGAGCGACAGCATCGATGTGAGGTCGACGTCATCGTCAACAAGCAGAACCTTGTGCATCGGCGCAAGTATCGCGCTGATCGGGCTCCTTATCGCCAGCGGGCCACCGACTTTTACCCAGCTTAACGTTGGCTGACCGCAGCCAACACCGGACGCCTCTACCCTTGCTGGAGGAAAAAGATCTGATGACTTCACCGCTACGCTCCCTGTTAGTTCTCCCCCTTGCCGTCTGCTTGGCTTGGGGCTTGACGGCCTGCGCCACCAGCCGCCTCGAAGAGGCACCGCAACCGCAGGCACCACCGTCTTGGCAGGCCGAACTCCCGCACGGTGGGCAGGTCGGCGACCTTCAGCAATGGTGGCGGCAGTTCGATGATGCGCGGGTCGCCCGCTTGGTCGAGATGGCCGAACGGGACAGCCCCTCGCTCACGCAAGCCTGGGTCAATATCGAGAAGGCGCGTGCGACCCTGCGCAGCACACGAGCGCAGGCGTTGCCCAGCCTGAACGGCAGTGCGTCGGCATCGCGCAACAATCAACTGCAAGCGGGGCTGTCCACGACGACGGGCACATCGCGCAACGCTGGTTTCGATGCGTCGTGGGAAGTCGATCTGTTTGGCAAGGTGCGCCGCAACGCCGAGGCATCCGAGGCACGTGTCGAAGCGCGCACCGCCGACTGGCACGACGCGCGCGTGTCGCTCGCTGCGGAAGTCGCCGACACCTACGTGCAGTACCGCGCCTGCATCCTGCTGGCAGACGCCTACCAGCGCGAAGCCGCCTCGACGGCGGCCACTGAGCAAGCCACGGCCAACGCCGTGCGGGCCGGCTACACCGCAGCGTTGGACGGCGCGCTGACACGCGCCAGCCACGCCAGCGCGCAATCAAGCCTGTTGCAGCAGACCACGCAATGCGGCCTGCTCGTCAAGTCGCTGGTCTACCTCACCGGCGTTGAAGAACCCGTGCTTCGCCGGTTGATCGACGACGGCGAGAACCGCGTGCCTCGGCCAGTCGGGCTGGAGGTGCAGGCCGTACCGGCGCAGGTGCTGCGCCAGCGCCCCGACTTGGCCTCGCTTGAGCGCGAAGTGGCGGCCACCGCTGCCGAGATCGGCGCGGCCCAGGCGGACCTCTATCCAAGCCTGTCACTCAGCGGATCGGTCAGCGTGTCAGCGAGCAGCTTGGCGTCGGCGTCCACGCTCTGGTCGTTCGGGCCGTCGCTGTCGATTCCGCTGTTCGACGGCGGCCAGCGTCGTGCAGCGATCGACTCCGCGCAGGCCAGCTACCAGTCGGCGATGGCCAGTTACCGTCAGGGTGTGCGCACGGTCGTGCGTGACGTCGAAGAAGCGCTGCTGAACCTCGATGGCTCCCGCCGCCGCGCGGAACGAGCGGAAACGGCTGCGCGTGAGTACCGAAGCTATTTCCTGTCGAGCGAGAACAACTGGCGCGCGGGCCGCACCAGCTTGCTCACCCTGGAGGATGCCCGGCGCTCCGCGCTGTCGGCCGAGATCGCCGAAATCACCTTGCAGCAGAACCGCGTCCAGTACTGGATCGCACTCTACAAAGCCGTTGGCGGCGGATGGCAAGCCGGTACACCGGCTGTGGCACCCGAAACACCGCACGATGAACAGACGAAAAAGCCATGAGCACCCTCTCGAAACTCAAGTTCGGCCGCAGCACCGTCATCGCCGCGATCCTTGTGCTGGCGGCTGCCGCTGCGGCCTACTTCCTGCGTCCGCCCGCCAAAGATCCGGCGGCCAGCACGCCAGCCGCCAGCGCGATGACGGTCAATGTCATCGCGCCCGACAGCCGAGACTGGTCGAAAACCCTGCAAGGCAGCGGGCCGGTCACGGCATGGCAGGAACTCATTGTCAGCCCCGAGACGGGCGGCTTGCGTGTCGCGGAACTGCTGGTGGACGTTGGTGACGTGGTGCGGCGCGGGCAGGTGCTCGCGCGCCTCGCAGACGACACCTTGCGGGTCGACCTGCGCAAGCAGGAAGCGATGGTGGCGCAATCCCGCAGCAGCCTCGAACAGGCCAGCGCCTACGTACGACGGGCGAACGCGGTCGGCACGAGCGGCTCACTGTCTGAACAACAGATCGAGGAATACCGGATCTCAGAGGCCACCGCACGCGCCACGCTGCAATCCGCCCAAGCAGACTTGGACAGCGTGAAACTCAAGCTCGCGCAGACGCGCGTTCTCGCCCCCGACGACGGTGTGGTGTCGTCAAAAGTCGGAATCGTCGGCAACGTGGTGGGCGCGGGCACCGAACTCTTTCGCCTGGTCAGGCAGGGCAGGCTCGAATGGCGGCCCGAATTCGATGCCCGCGAACTCGCGTCGGTGAAAACCGGCCAGAAGGCAGAACTGACGCTGCCCAACGGCGAGCGTGTCAACGGCAGCGTGCGCATCGCGGCACCGACCTTATCGACGAGCACCGGGCGCGCCACGGTGTATGTCAGTCTGACCGGTGCCAGCACCGCGCGCGCAGGCATGTTCGCCAGCGGCCTGATCCGCTTGGGCTCCACGCCAGCGGTCACGCTGCCCCAGTCGGCGCTCGTGATGCGCGACGGTCGCGCCTATGTCTATCTTGTGGATGCCAACAACAAAGTCTCCTCGCAGGTCGTCACGACGGGGCGTCGCCAAGATGATCGCGTCGAGCTGTTGTCGCCACTGGCTGGCGCTGCGCGGGTCGTGGCGAGCGGCGGTGCATTCCTGTCCGAAGGCGTGCTGGTGACGGTGAAACCAGCGGAGACCGTGCGATGAATGTTTCATCTTGGTCGATCCGCAATCCAGTTCCGGCGGTTCTCACCTTTATCTTGCTGACAGTCCTCGGCATCCTCGGCTTTAGGACGCTGCAAATCCAGGACTTTCCCGACACGGATCTTCCGACCATCCAGGTTTCAGCAACGCTCGAAGGCGCTGCGCCAGCGCAGCTCGAAACCGAAGTCGCCCGCAAGATCGAGGACAAGCTCGCCGCGCTGAGCCGCTTGGACCACATCACCACGACCATCACCGATGGCCAAGTGAGCATCAGTGTCAGCTTCGAGATCGATAAGAACTCGGAAGTGGCGCTGAACGAAGTCCGCAACGCGGTCGACAGTGCCAAATCCGACCTCCCAGCCAGCGTCACATCGCCGATCGTCTCCAAGCTGACGACTGCCAGCACCGCGCTGCTCACCTACACCATCGACTCGACGGCGATGGACGAGAAAGACCTGTCCTGGTTCGTCGACAACCAAGTCAAAAAGAACCTGCTTACGGTCAAGGGCGTTGGCTCGGTGTCGCGCGTGGGGGGTATCGACCGCGAAGTCCACGTCGACCTCGACTCGGTGCTGATGGCCGGTCTCGGCGTCACGCCTTCGGACGTGTCAACGCAACTCAAGGCCACACAGAAGGAAGCATCGGGCGGCGAAACCAACGTGGGCGGCCAAAAGCAGTCGAGCCGTACGCTGGCCACCGTCGGATCGGCCGCCGAGGTCGCTGCGATCACGCTGCCCTTGGGCGATGGCCGCTATGTGCGGCTCGACCAGATCGCACGCATCACCGACACGAACGCCGAGCGCACGACCATGGCGTTTCGGGACGGCAAGAAGGTGATCGGGTTCGAGATCAAGCGCTCCCAGGGGTTCTCGGACGTCGGCGTCGCGAACGACATCCGCGCGGCACTGAAGAAGTTTTCTGCGGCACATCCCGAGGTCAACATCGTCGAGGCCAGCAACACCGTCACGCCGATCCAGGAGAACTACGAAGGCTCTATGGAACTCCTGATCGAAGGCGCCGTGCTCGCGGTGCTCGTGGTGGGATGGTTCCTGCGCGACATGCGCGCCACCTTCATCGCCGCCGCCGCGCTGCCGCTGTCGATCGCGCCAGCCTTCGCCTTCATGGCGCTGGCGGGCTATTCGCTCAACACCATCACGCTGCTGTCGCTTTCATTGGTCATCGGCGTGCTGGTGGACGACGCAATCGTCGAGATCGAGAACATCGAGCGCCACCTGCTGATGGGCAAGACGCCGTACCAAGCGGCGATGGAGGCAGCCGACGAGATCGGCCTGGCGGTGATCGCCACGACCTTCACGCTGGTGGCGGTGTTTTTGCCGACCGCCTTCATGGGTGGCATTCCCGGCAAGTTCTTCCGCCAGTTCGGCGTGACCGCCTCGATCGCCGTGCTCGCGTCCCTGCTGGTCGCACGGCTGCTCACACCGATGATGGCGGCCTACCTGCTCAAGCCCAAGGCGGCGCACCTGCACAACACATCGACGGATGGGCCCGTGATGACGCGCTACCTGGGCTGGGCGCACGGTGTGCTTCAACACCGCAAATCCACCGTCGTGGCCGCGCTGGTCTTCTTGGTGCTTTCAGTGGCGCTGGCGGTGACGATTCCAACCGCCTTCATGCCAGCGCAAGACAAGGCTCGGGCGACGGTGACGCTCAAGCTCGGGCCCGCCGCCACGCTGGCGCAGACCACCGCCATCAGCCAGCAGGCGCAGCAGTTGCTGAGCACGATACCCGAGGTGCGATCCGTCTTCATTGCCGTCGGTACGGCCAGCACCAGCAGCGGCATGAGTTCGAGCTCAACGGCAGATGTCACCAGCGCCACGCTCACCGTGGACTTGGTAGACCGTGGCGACCGCAAGCTCAAGCAGTCCCAGGTCGAGGCTGAAATCCGCGATAGGCTGAGGTCTATTCCAGGCATCCGCGTCAACGTCGCGGGCAGCAGCACCGGTTCAACGCTGGAGATCACGCTGGCCGGCGATGATGCCGACACCCTGAGCAAGGCCGCGAACCAAGCTGAGCAGCAGCTTCGTTCGTTGAAGAATGTCGGCACGGTGACCTCAAGTGCAGCGCTGCAACGCCCCGAAGTTCAGGTGCGCCCTGACTATGCGCGTGCCGCCGCCCGAGGCGTTACGTCCGAGTCGCTTGCGGACGCCGTCCGGCTCGCGACCTACGGCGACTACTCGACGGCGCTGCCCAAGCTCAATCTGCCTGAGCGTCAGATCGCCATTCGCGTGCGCATGGACGCCTCCGTGCGCCAAGACATGGATGCAATCGCCCAGTTGCGCGTCAAGGGTGCCAACGGCACCGTCAGCCTCGGCTCGGTCGCAGAGGTGAGCATGGGCAGCGGCCCCTCGCAGATCGACCGCCTAGACCGCTCGCGCAACGTGACTTTGAGCGTCGAGCTCAATGGCCGTGCGCTTGGCGAAGTGCAAAAAGACGCCATGGCCTTACCAGCCTTCAAGTCGCTTCCCGCCGGGGTGCGCATCGTGGAGCAAGGCGAGTTGCAACGCATGTCGGAGCTGTTCACGAGTTTCGGCACGGCGATGGCGATCGGCGTGTTCTGCATCTATGCTGTGCTGGTGCTGCTGTTCCACGACTTCTTGCAGCCCGTCACCATTCTGTGTGCATTGCCGCTGGCTTTCGGCGGCGCATTCGGCGCGCTCTGGCTCACGAACCAGTCGTTCTCGATGCCGGTGGTCATCGGCGTGCTGATGCTCATGGGCATCGTGACCAAGAACTCGATCTTGCTGGTTGAGTACGCCATCGTCACGCGGCGCGACCGTGGCCTAGACCGGCTCGACGCGGTGATCGACGCCTGCCACAAGCGCGCCCGCCCCATCGTGATGACGACCATCGCCATGGCCGCCGGGATGCTGCCCAACGCGCTGGGCCTGGGCGCAGAACCCAGCTTCCGACAACCGATGGCGATCGTGGTCATCGGCGGCTTGCTCACCTCGACCGTGCTGAGCCTGCTGGTCGTGCCCGTGGTGTTCACCTACGTGGACGATCTTCTCAAGAAGTTGCGCGGCTGGCTGTGAATGAGGTGCGAGCGACGCTGGCGCGGTTGTGAGTGCGGAGGGGAGATGCAAGTTGCGCAGATCAAGGGCCCTCGTCAGCACCCACAGTTAGGATTGAGGCCAACCTACCAGGAGGCTTCGCTATGTTCAGCATCGGCCAGACATACACCCGCGATGAAATTTATGCAGCAGTTGGTGGTAGCAAACAGGCATACATCCCCACCAAAAATGGTTGCGTCGTTGCAATTTGCGTCAGAACTGACTTGAACCCCCGCGCACCTCGCGAGATTCTTTGCGGTACGGGGCCGATCATTGCGAAAGCTGGCCGAGCGTTGGCATCAACCACCGGAAAAGTCCCTGTTTTCGTCAAACAGGCCGTGAACGAGTGGGAATATGCAGGTTTGTATCGCGTGGTGGGCGCGCACACTTCAGGCACGCGCTTTCATGCACTGGTGTCGGGCTCAGGCCGATCGCCACGCGATATCAGCATCGCCATCGAAATGGCTCCTTAGCCCAAGATGCGCAGCCGGATCCGTGTATGCCTTAGTTTCCAACCATCGTCACAGACTCTGCATCTTCCATCTATGCCCACTGATTTGAACGAAGCCGCCACCATTGCCCAATTGCTCGCCACTTGCCGCCGTGTGGCGGTGGTGGGTTTGTCGCCCAAACCGCACCGCGAGAGCTACGGTGTGGCGCGAGCCATGCAGGACGCGGGCTGGCGCATCATTCCGGTCAACCCGGCGGCGGCGGGCGGCACCATCTTGGGCGAGCGCGTCTACGCCACCTTGACCGAAGCCGCCGCGCACGAAACCATCGACTTGGTGAACGTGTTTCGCAATGCCGATGACGTGCCGCCCGTGGTCGATGAGGCCATCGCCATTCACGCGCCCGCCATCTGGCTGCAATTGGGCATTCGCCACGATGGCGCTGGTGCCCGCGCCCGCGCTGCGGGTTTGGCCGTGGTGCAAGACAAATGCCTGAAAGTGGAATGGCGGCTGCGCGATCAGAGCTGAGTCAGCCCCGCCTGCGACAATCCCGCCATGAGTTCCACCAGCACACCATCCACCTCTGCGGCAGTCTGCGCGTCTGCCTTTGCCCCGCTTCAAAACGACACCTTCTTGCGGGCGTGTCTGCGCCAAGCCACCGCCTACACCCCGGTGTGGCTGATGCGCCAAGCGGGCCGTTACTTGCCGGAATACTGCGCCACCCGCGCCAAAGCGGGCAGCTTCATGGGCTTGGCCACGAATGTGGACTACGCCACCGAAGTCACGCTGCAACCGCTGGAGCGTTACCCGCTGGACGCGGCCATCTTGTTTTCCGACATCTTGACGGTGCCCGACGCGATGGGCTTAGGCCTGTCGTTCGCGCAAGGCGAAGGCCCGCGTTTCGCCACCCCGGTGCGTGACGAAGCCGCCGTGGCCGCGCTGGCCGTGCCCGATATGGACAAGCTGCGCTACGTCACCGATGCGGTCACGTCGATTCGCAAAGCGCTGAATGGCCGCGTGCCGCTGATCGGCTTTTCTGGCAGCCCGTGGACGCTGGCTTGCTACATGGTCGAAGGCAAGGGCTCGGACGACTACCGCCTGGTCAAGTCCATGCTGTACTCGCGCCCTGACCTGATGCACAAGATGCTGCAAATCAACGCCGACGCGGTGGCCGTTTACCTGAACGCCCAAATCGACGCGGGCGCGCAAGCGGTGATGATTTTTGACAGCTGGGGCGGCGTGCTGGCCGACGGCGCGTTCCAGCAATTCAGCTTGGCGTACACCGCCCGCGTGCTGGCGCAGCTCAAGCGCCACGGCGTAGACGGCCAAGTCGTGCCGCGCATCGTCTTCACCAAGGGCGGCGGTTTGTGGCTGCAAGAGATGAAGGCGCTGGACTGCGACGTGCTGGGCCTGGACTGGACGATGAATCTGGGCACGGCGCGCGCGCTGGTCGGCGGCGACATCGGCGAGCAATGGCAAGGCACCGCCAGCGGTGCGGGCAAGGCGCTGCAAGGCAACATCGACCCCAACGTGCTGTTCGCCCCGCCCGCCGCGATTCAAACCGAAGTGGCCCGCGTGCTTGACAGCTTTGGCCGTCCGCACACCGACACCACCACCAGCGGCCCGACGCAGATCTTCAATCTGGGCCACGGCATCAGCCAGTTCACGCCGCCGGACAACGTGGCGGTGCTGGTTGAAGCGGTGCATCGCCACTCGCGCGCACAGCGGGCCTGAAGCAGCGCCTGCGCCCTCCCCCAGCGCAACGGGGAGGGCACCATCAGTGCCTATTTTTTAGGCATTGTGTTGAAATCCTTGTGCAACAACGGCTTACAAGGCATTCCCCCTGCTTATCAACAGAGTTATCCACAGGCACTGGGGGTAAGTTGCACTTTTATGACACCTCAAGCACTGAGCGCTAACACCCGTGGCTGACTTATCCACACTCGCCGCATCGCCTGATGATGCACTGCACTGGCTGGCCGTGGCGGTGCCCATGCCCGCCCACAGCGCCATGACTGGGGCGCTGACCTACCGCAGTGACCGCCCGATAGCGCCCGGCACGTTGGTGCGGGTGCCGCTGGGCACACGTGAGGTGCTGGGCATCGTCTGGGAAGCCATCGCCGAGCCGCAGCCTGATTGGCGTGCAGACAACATCCGCGCCGTGCTGGGCGCTGTGGGCGAGGTCGCGCCGCTGACGGCGGCATGGCGGCAGTTGGTGGACTTTGCCGCCAGCTACTACCAGCGTGCGCTGGGCGAAGTGGCGCTGGCGGCGCTGCCGCCGCAGTTGCGCGAGTTGAACGCCGACCAACTGGCACGCCGCCTCAAGCCCCGCACACCCCGTGCCGCACCGCGCAGCCGTGCCAGCGCCGCCGCTGCCGCAGAGATCACCACGACCGACAGCGCCCACACCACCGCGACCACGCCGCCGCCCGACCACGTCGCCCCGCCGCTGACGGCTGAGCAAACGCAGGTGCTGGCGCAGATCGAGGCCGAGGCTGGGCCATTCCTGCTGTTCGGGGCCACCGGCAGCGGCAAAACTGAGGTCTATTTGCAAGCCGTGGCGCGGGCGCTGACGCTTGACCCGGCGGCGCAGGCGCTGGTGATGGTGCCGGAAATCAACCTCACGCCGCAGCTTGAAGCGCGCTTCAACGCCCGCTTTGCCACGCAGTACGGCGCGGGTGCGGTGGTGTCGTTGCACAGCGGCATGACGAATCCGCAGCGCCTCAAAAGCTGGCTGGCGGCGCACAGCGGCGCGGCGCGCATCGTGC
>CALMOI010000371.1 GCA_937871735.1 uncultured Comamonadaceae bacterium | reverse complement strand
CCGGCCAGCGCGTCAATGCGCTGAGCATCGCGCTCGGTGCCCAAAGTGGCAATCACCAAAGCTTGGGTTTCGCCACGGGTGAACAGAGCCGAACCGTGGGTGCGGGGCAGCACCGAGTTGCGGATTTCAATGGGGCGCACGGTGCGGGTGTCGCGGCCGTCAATGCGGGGCTCACCAGCCAAAATTTGGCCGCGCACGATGCGGGCTTCAATTTCAAACAGCAGGCTTTCGACCTTCACGCTGTCAAATTCAGCGCCTTCGGCCTTCAGGCCAGCCATCACAGCAGCGTAGGCTTCGCGGCAAGCTTGGGTACGCGCTTGCTTGTTGCGGATTTGGTAGGCGGCGCGCAAAGCTTCTTCAGCCAATGCGTTGACCTTGGCGATCAGCGGCTCGTCCTTGGCCGGGGCTTCCCACTGCCACACTGGCTTGCCTGCGTCGCGCACCAGTTCATGGATAGCGTTGATGGCCACATTGCCTTGTTCATGGCCGAACACCACAGCGCCCAACATGATTTCTTCGGACAGTTGCGAGGCTTCGGATTCCACCATCAGCACAGCGGCTTCGGTACCCGCCACGACCAAGTCCATTTGGCTGTTTTTGCGTGCAGTTTGGCCGGGGTTCAACACGTATTCGCCGTTGATGTAACCCACGCGAGCGGCACCAATCGGGCCATTGAACGGAATGCCAGACACCGACAAAGCGGCCGACGACGCGATCAACGCGGCAATGTCAGCATCCACTTCGGGGTTCAGCGACACGGTGTGAATCACCACGTGCACTTCGTTGTAGAAGCCTTCGGGGAACAGCGGGCGGATCGGACGGTCGATCAGGCGGCTGGTCAGGGTTTCCAGCTCGCTGGGCTTGGCTTCACGCTTGAAGAAGCTGCCGGGAATCTTGCCAGCGGCGTAAGCCTTCTCGATGTAATCGACCGTCAGCGGGAAGAAGTCTTGACCCGGCTTGGCGGACTTGGAAGCCACCACGGTGGCCAACACCACGGTGCCGTCAATGTTCACCAGCACAGCGCCGGAGGCTTGGCGAGCGATTTCGCCGGTTTCCATGACGACAGTTTTGTCGCCCCATTGGAAGGTCTTGGTCACTTTATTGAAAATGGACATGTATAAATCCTGATGAGATGAGGGCGCATAAGGCTGCGCCCCTAGCCCGGAATCTGACGGTCTGAACACGATGCCATTCCATGAAGCATCAGCAATGTTTCATGGAATGACACAGCGCGTATTCGCCCCAGCAAACCCCGATAAAAAGCACAAAGCGCCTGAGCCAGTCAACCTAACTCAGGCGCTTCGAACAGAAACTACCGATTACTTGCGCAGGCCAAGCTTGGCAATCAGAGCAATGTAACGGTCAGCGTCACGGGACTTGAGGTAGTCCAGCAGCTTGCGACGGCGGCTGACCATGCGCAGCAGACCGCGACGGCCGTGGTGATCTTTAGCGTGGAGCTTGAAGTGAGGTGTCAGTTCGTTGATGCGAGCGGTCAACAGAGCCACTTGAACTTCGGAGCTACCGGTGTCGTTGGCGCTGCGAGCATTGGCCTTGACGACCTCAGCCTTGATGGAGGATGCAATCATTTGATTTCCTAGGTGATTTACAACTTGCGTTTCGGGCTGGAACTGCCCCAAACGTGCGTTCTGCGACATGCAAAACCTGTCGATTGTAACCCGAGCGCCAGCGCTGACAACCACCGCGCTGTGACTATGATGAGCACCGATTTATTCACAGGGAGAAAACACATGTCTATCAACACCCCGCTGCGCGCTTGGGCGCTGGCTTGCACCATCACCAGCACTTTGATTTGCGGCTTAGCGCTGCCCACGCTGGCTCTGGCCAACGACGTTGCCGCAACACCCAGCCCCAAAGCCAAGAAAAAGCACGCAGCCAGACCGCGAGTCGATACCGGCTCGGGCGAAACCCACGCCGAGCGCGACCGCCGCCTGACGCGTGAATGCCGTGGCCGCCCTAACGCCGGAGCCTGCGAAGGCTACGCACGCTAAGGACGCAGCAGCCCATCAAGCCGGGCGCACCATCTTGCAAGTGGTTGGCAGCTCGGCCTGCACGGGGCTGAGTTGGCGTATCACCTTGAAGCCGTAGCCCGAGCCTTCCACGTCAAACTTCACGCCCGGCGCGCCCAGTCGCTCCATCACGCCCACCACCAGCGGCTGCTGGAATTGGTGGTCGGTCGCACGCATGTGGCCGCTTTGGCCGCTCAAGCTGACGTTGACGCTTTCCAACTTCTGCGCCACCGCCACCACATTGCTGGGATTGGCGCTCTTTTCCAGCGCTTGGGCCAGCGCCTCAATCAGCAACTGCATCCGCATGTGGACGTAATCGTCAGCAGACTTGGGGAAACGCACGCGAAACGATTGGTAAAACGCCTCGCTTTGCGCGCCCGGCACATTGGGCAGCCAGTCGGCCACGGCAATCACCTTGCCGATACCCGCATCACCAATGGCCGCTGGCGCACCCAGCGCGTTGCCGTAGAAGGTGTAGAACTTGCCGTCAAAACCCACTTCTTTAGCCGCCTTCACCAGCAGCGTCAAATCATTGCCCCAGTTGCCGGTGATGACGGCTTGCGCGCCGCTGGCCTTGATCTTGGTGACGTAAGGCAAAAAGTCTTTCACCCGGCCCACAGGGTGCAGCTCGTCGCCGACGATGCGGACATCCGGGCGCTGCGCCGTCAGTTGCCTGCGCGCCTCGCGCAGCACCGACTGGCCGAAGCTGTAATCTTGCCCAATCAGGTAAACGTTTTTCATCGATTTGTCTTCGCGCAGCACGTCCATCAGCGCGGCCATGCGCATGTCGGCGTGGGCATCAAAGCGGAAATGCCAGAAGCTGCATTTCTCGTTGGTCAGGCCAGGCTCGACCGCCGAGTAGTTCAAAAACAGCACGCGCTTGCTGGGTTCGCGCTCGTTGTGCTTGTTGATGGCCTCGATCAGCGCTGCCGCCGTCGCCGACGAGTTACCTTGCAGCACGAACTGCACGCCGTCATCCACCGCTGCGCGCAGGGCTGACAAGGCTTCTTCGTTTTGGCCTTTGCTGTCGTAGCGCTCCAGCGCCAGCGGACGGGCACCGCCGGGCAGCTTGATGCCACCGCGTGCATTGACCCGCTCCACCGCCCACAGCAAATTGCGGTACACCGCCTCGCCGGTATTGGCAAACGGGCCGCTCAAAGTTTCGATCAGCGCCAGCTTGATCGGCGCGGAGGTTTGCGCCCACACGGCGGATGCGGCAGGCAGCGTCACCGCCGCCAACAGGGATTTCAAAGCCAAACGGCGAGCATGTTTCATGGGGAAGATCTCTCTCATCTCAAACTGCGTCAATGGCATCCAACGGCCAACGCGGTTTCACGTCAAAAGCGTATGTATGGGTGGGCTGCGCGGCGGCGGCTTGCAAGCGCATGGCGGCGGCCATCGCAATCATCGCGCCGTTGTCGGTACACAAATGCAGCTCGGGGTAATGCACGCGCACGGCCAGTTTGGCGCAAGCGGCATTCAGTTGCTGGCGCAGTTCGCGGTTGGCACCCACGCCGCCCGCCACCACCAAGCGCTTCAAACCGGTTTGCTTGAGCGCAGTCAGCGATTTTTTCAACAGCACCTCGACGATGGCCGCTTGAGTTGACGCGGCCAAATCCGCCTTGGCCGAAGAATCGGGCGCATCCAGCGCAGTGCCCAGTTTTTTGGCTTGTGTCAGCACCGCTGTTTTCAGTCCGGCGAACGAAAAATCCAAATCACCGCTGTGCAGCAAAGGCCGGGGCAGCTTGAATGCTGTCGGGTTGCCTTGCTCGGCCAAGCGCGACAAGGCCGGGCCGCCGGGGTAGCCCAAACCCATCAACTTGGCGGATTTGTCAAAGGCTTCGCCCGCTGCATCGTCGATGGTTTCGCCCAAAATTTGGTAGCGCCCTACCCCATCAACCCGCATCAACTGCGTGTGACCGCCCGATACCAACAGCGCCACAAAGGGAAACTCCGGCGGGTCGGCGCTCAAAAATGGCGACAGCAAATGGCCCTCCAAGTGATGCACGCCCAGCACCGGCTTGCCCAGCGCAGCGCCCAAAGCACAAGCCACGCCCGCGCCCACCAGCAGCGCCCCGGCCAACCCCGGCCCGCGTGTGTAGGCCACCACATCCACCTCGGCCAAAGTGCGACCTGACTCGGCCAGCACCTGATCGGTGAGCGGCAGCACACGGCGAATGTGGTCGCGGCTGGCCAGCTCAGGCACCACGCCACCATAAGCTTGGTGCATCTCAATTTGGCTGTGCAGCGCGTGAGCGCACAACACCGGCACGCCCGTGGCCGCCGACGCTACCAGCGCCACGCCCGTTTCGTCGCAAGACGATTCAATTCCCAAAATCAGCATAGGATGGCGAGTTTAGGGGAAGCGCAAGGGCATATTTCTTGCGTGCCAATTTGATATGAACAAGCCCCTGCGCATCGTCGTCGTTGCACCTGATCTGGACGTACTCGATCCCAACGACGAGTACGCACAGTCGCAAGCCGAACGCTCGCGCTCGCTGCGCATCGGGTTGCTGGAAAGCGGCTTTAACCTGGTCGCCACCCTGCCCGGCGACACCTTCTTAGAGCAGCGCCTGACGCAACTCCAGCCCGATTTGGTCATCGTGGATGCCGAGAGCGAAGCACGTGATGCGCTGGAACACGTGGTCATGGCCACACGCGATGCGCCCCGCCCCATCGTGATGTTCACCAATGACAACGACACCTCGCATGTGCGGGACGCTGTGGCGGCTGGCGTGTCGGCCTACATCGTGGCTGGACTCTCGCCCGATCGCATTCGCCCGATTTTGGACGTGGCGGTGGCGCGCTTTCAGTACGAGCAAGCGCTGCGCAAAGAACTGGCCGAGGCGCGCTCTGAACTGCAAGACCGCAAAGTCATCGACCGCGCCAAAGGCTTGTTGATGCAACGCCAAGGCTTGACCGAGCAAGCCGCCTGGCAGCGCCTGCGCAAAACCGCGATGGACAAGGGTCTGAAAGTGGCGGAAGTCGCTCAGCGCCTGCTGGACATGGCGGACTTGCTGGGCTAAAGCGCGGTCAAACCCTGGCAGGCGCAGCCAGCCCCAAGCCGCCGAGATAGACATCCAGCGTCGCCCGTGCCACATCCAACAAATCAAACGCCTGCGGATTCATCAACCAGCTTTCAATCAAGCCGCAAACCAGGGCACTCAGGCCGCGAGTGACCATGCTGATAGGCATCGTGAGCGATTGCCCACGCAGCGCACAGGCTTGCTGCAAGCTGCGTTCCATCGCCTTCATCATTTCAGCCTGAATGCGCAGTTGGCGCTCTTTCACGGCAACCAACTCATCCACGTATTGGACCTTGAAGGTTGCCACCTCGAACACACAGCGGGTGCGATCGTTGGTGACAATCTCATGCATCGCGCTCAGAAAAGTGGACACCATTTGCTCCAGCGGATCACGCAGCGGGTCGTAGCCGATGTCGTAGAGCGCGGTTTCCATCGGCAGCGTCGCGCGCTCCATCATGGCGTTGAACAAGTCGCCCTTGTTTTTGAAATGCCAGTAAATCGCACCACGCGTGGCACCAGCGGCCAGCGCAATGTCATTGAGCGAGGTGCGCGACACCCCTTTTTCAGCAAACACGCGCTCCGCAGCATCCAGCAAACGGTGGCGGGTGGCGAGAGCATCTTCCTTGGTACAGCGGGCCATAAGTGGCAACTTTCAGTAGATCGGGCAAGCGGGTCGCTTGCAGAGGTGTGTATTTTCATACATTCATGAATGTATGTATACTCCAGTCATCATCTCTTGACCCGTGTCACGTCTCTTATTTTTCAGGAATCTTCCATGCTCGCACCTCAAGTTCGGCCTGCCAGCCCCCCTGCCCGCTCACGTCATGCCGCCTCGCCTGCGCGCTGGACGTGGAGCGCCCTCGCCGTCTCTTTGCTGCTGGCCGCTTGCGGTCAGGGCAGCGCCCCGGCGGCTGGCCCCGGCGGCGGCATGCCCCCCACTGAAGTCGGTGTCGTGACCGTGTCGCCCGGCGATGTCGGCTTGATCAGCGAACTGCCCGGACGGCTGGAAGCCTCGCGCACCGCTCAAGTGCGTGCGCGGGCCGCTGGCATCTTGCAAAAACGTCTGTTCCGTGAAGGCAGCGACGTCAAAGCCAATCAGACCCTGTTTGAGATTGATGCCAGCGCCTACCAAGCCGCCTACGCCAGCGCTCAAGCCAGCCAAGCCAAAGCCGAAGCCAATTTGATGCAAGCCGTCGCCCAAGCTGACCGCTACAAACCGCTGGCCGAAGCCAAGGCCATCAGCCAACAAGAATTTATTTCAGCCCAAGCCGCGCGCAAGCAAGCCGAAGCCGATGTGGCCGCCGCCAAAGCCGCCGTGCAAACTGCGCGCATCAATTTGGACTACGCCAGCGTGACCTCGCCGATTTCGGGTCGCATTGGGCGCGCACTGGTCACCGAAGGCGCGCTGGTCGGCCAAGGCGAAGCCACGCCGCTGGCGGTGGTGCAGCAAATTGACCCGATGTACGTGAACTTCACCCAGTCCGCCGCCGAAGTGATGAAGCTGCGCCGCGCGATGGACAACGGTCAGCTCAAGCAAGCCGGAGCACAAGCGGCCAGCGTGCGTTTGGTGCTGGAAGATGGCAGCGAGTACAGCCGCCCCGGCAAACTGCTGTTTTCTGACCTGACGGTCGATGCCACCACCGGCCAAATCACGCTGCGCGCCGAAGTGCCTAACCCCGGCGGCACGCTGTTGCCCGGCCTGTACGTGCGCGTGCGGCTGGAACAAGCCCAGGCCAGCAACGCCATCACACTGCCTCAGCAAGCGGTGACACGCTCACCCCAAGGCGACTCGGTGATGGTGGAGGGCGCAGACGGCAAAGTGCAGCCACGCCCGATCAAAGTGGGCGGCCAACAAGGCGGCAAGTGGGTGGTGCTTGATGGCCTGAAAGCCGGTGAACAAGTCATGGTCGACGGCTTCCAAAAACTGCGCGGCGATGCGCCCGTCAAGGCCGTGCCATGGCAAGCGCCGGGCAGCCGC
>CALMOI010000370.1 GCA_937871735.1 uncultured Comamonadaceae bacterium | reverse complement strand
AAGGCTATCCCGGCATGGCAGAGGTGGGCAACATGGGCCTGCCGCCGAAGGTTCTGCGCAAAGGCATCACCGATATGGTGCGGATATCCGACGCGCGGATGTCGGGCACGGCCTATGGCACGGTGTGCCTGCACACCTCGCCCGAAGCGGCGGCGGGTGGGCCGCTGGCGGTGGTGCAGAACGGTGACTTCATCGAGTTGGACGTGCCGAACCGGCGCCTGCATCTGGATATTTCAGATGCGGAACTGGCCGCGCGTCTGGCCGGGTGGAAGCCGTCGCATTCTGAATTTGCCTCGGGCTATGGCTGGTTGCATCAGCGCCATGTGCAAGGTGCCGATACCGGGGCCGATCTTGATTTCCTCAAGGGCTGCCGTGGCGCACCTGTAGGCAGGGATTCGCACTGATGGCGACCAAGATTGCCCTCGTCGGCATCGGCAAGATCGCCGTTGATCAGCATGTGCCAGCAATTGCAGCCGCGCCCGAGTGGCAATTGGCGGCGACAGTCTCGCGGCACGGCAGGGTTGACGGGGTTCCGGCCTTTACCGATTTCGCGGCGATGCTGGCGGAACGCCCGGATATCACAGTGGTGTCGCTGTGCCTGCCGCCGGTGCCGCGCTTTGACTATGCCGAGGCGGCGCTGCTGGCCGGGCGGCATGTGATGCTGGAAAAGCCCCCCGGCGCGACCCTGGCGGAAGTGCATGAATTGCAGGCGCTTGCAGCGGCGCTCCCGTCAAGGCGGAAACCTCGCGCGCAATGCCGTACACGCTCAGGCAGTGCGCCAGATTGGGCGTGAGCTTGAGGGTGAACAGCGTGTCATCCAGATTCAAATGGACGCGGATGTCTTGGCCCAAGACCGCATCAGCGGCCAGCTCCAGCAGGCCACCTTGGTCGTCAGACAGCTTGAGCTCGCGCGCGGAGCACAACATGCCGAAGCTGTCCACGCCGCGCAGCTTGCCAGTTTTGATGATGAAGGGCTTGCCATCTTCACCCGGCGGCAGTTCGGCGCCCACCAGCGCGCACGGCACTTTGATGCCAACGCGGGCGTTGGGCGCGCCGCAAACGATGTTCAGCAAACTCTCGCCGCCCACATCCACCTGACACACGCGCAGGCGGTCGGCGTTGGGGTGTTGCACGGCTTCTTTGATTTCGCCCACCACGATGCGGGTGAACGGCGGTGCCACGGGGCGGAGTTCTTCGACTTCCAGCCCAGCCATGGTCAAGGTGTCAGCCAAGGCTTGAGTGGACAGCGGCGGGTTGCAAAATTCGCGCAGCCAGGACTCGGGGAATTGCATGATCGGTCTTCTAATCAGTAAAGGACGATGGCGCACCGCAACAACGCGGCAGCGCCATCACGCCTAGGCATGGGATTATTGAAACTGGCTGAGGAAACGCATGTCGCCGTCAAAGAACAGGCGCAAGTCGTTCACGCCGTAGCGCAGCATGGTGAAGCGGTCGAGGCCCATACCGAAGGCAAAGCCGATGAAGCGCTCGGGATCCAGTCCCATGTTGCGCACTACGTTCGGATGCACTTGCCCGGAGCCGCCCACTTCCAGCCAACGCCCGGCCAGCGGGCCGCTTTGGAACTGGATGTCGATCTCGGCGCTGGGCTCAGTAAACGGGAAAAAGCTAGGCCGAAAGCGCAGCACCAAGTCGTCCGACTCAAAGAAGGTGCGGCAAAAATCGGTAAAAACGACTTTCAAGTCTTTGAAGCTGACGTTTTCGCCAATCCACAGCCCTTCGCACTGGTGAAACATCGGCGAGTGCGTGGCATCAGAGTCAACGCGGTAAGTGCGACCCGGTGCAATCACGCGAATTTCGGGCATACCGTTACCGGCGGCCAAGCTGGCTTGATGCGCCTGCACGTGCTGCACCGCATGGCGGATTTGCATCGGGCTGGTGTGGGTGCGCAGCAAATTGGGAGCGGTGGACGTGCCACCCTCCACATAAAAAGTGTCGTGCATCGAACGCGCCGGATGGTCTTCGGGCGTGTTCAAAGCAGTGAAGTTGAACCAATCAGATTCGATTTCTGGGCCTTGAGCTACTTCAAAACCCATCGAGCCAAAAATTTGCTCGATGCGCTCCAGCGTCAGCGACACCGGGTGCAATCCGCCTTGCCCGCGTTGGCGGCCCGGCAGGGACACATCCAGCGCTTCAGCTTTGAGCTGGGCTTGCAGTTCGGCTTCAGCCAAGGCCAGTCGGCGGGCATTGAGCGCGGCTTCGATGGCTTGCTTGGCAACGTTGATGGCGGCACCGCGTGTCTTTTTTTCTTCGACGCTGAGCGCGGCCATGCCCTTCATCAACTCGGTCAGGCGACCCGATTTGCCCAAATACTGGGCTTTGGTGTTTTCCAGATCAGCGGGGGTGGCGGCCTGCTCGAAGCCTGCGCGGGCGCTGTCAACCAGTGCGTCCAACTCGTTCATAAATTCTCTTGTCAATGAAAAAGGGCCGGCGCCTTTTCAAGCTCCAGCCCAAAAAATCGGGGTCAGACCCCATTCACCAAATTACTGTGCTTGAGCGCAGCAGATGGCAAGAAGGTTCTGACCCCGACTTCTTGGGCGCGAAAATCAAGCTGCCAGTTTGGCCTTGACTTGCTCCACGATGCTGCTGAAGGCAGCCTTGTCATGCACAGCGATATCGGCCAGCATCTTGCGGTCGATTTCGATAGCGGCTTTCTTCAGGCCGTTGGCGAATTGGCTGTATGTCAGGCCGCACTCACGCGAGGCAGCATTGATACGGGCAATCCACAACTGACGGAAGACACGCTTCTTGGTACGGCGGTCACGGTAGGCGTATTGCCCAGCCTTCATCACCGCCTGTTTGGCGATCCGATAGACATTACCACGGCGGCCGCGGAAACCTTTGGCCAGAGCCAGAACTTTTTTGTGACGGGCACGTGCCGTTACACCACGTTTGACGCGAGGCATGTATGTACTCCTTGTTCGTCGTTATT
>CALMOI010000369.1 GCA_937871735.1 uncultured Comamonadaceae bacterium | reverse complement strand
CAGCCCCCCAGCATGGGGCCAATCACCGGCGCGACCAGCGTAGTCATGCCCCATACCGCCAGCGCCGTACCGGCCAGGGCACGCGGGTAACTCGACAGCAGCAGGGTTTGCGACAGCGGAATCATCGGCCCGGCCACCAGGCCTTGCAGCACGCGGCCCAAGATCAGCAGCTCCAGCGACGGCGCAAAGCCGCACAGCCAACTGGTCAGCACGAACAGCATCACGCTCCAGGTGAACAGACGCACCGCGCCGAAGCGCTGCGTCAGCCAGCCGGTCAGCGGCACCGAAATGGCGTTGGCCACCCCAAAGCTGGTGATGACCCAAGTGCCTTGGTTCGGGCTGACCCCCAAGTCACCCGCGATGGCGGGAATCGACACGTTGGCAATCGACGAGTCCAGCACGTTCATGAACGTTGCCAATGACAGTGACAGGGTGCCCAGCAGCAAGGGCAACCCGTGCAGCGGCTCGGGTGCGCTGGGCGCAGCAGCAGGGGGGGCGGTGCTCATGGTGCGCTGGCAGGTTTGACGGGTGCGGCGGCACGCAAAGCCGCCAAGGCATCGGGGCTGACTTTGCGGCCCAAGCTGTTGGCGACGATGCGTTCAACTTCCGCGTTGGCGGCGCGCTCTTGGGTTTCAAACACGCTGGTGGTGGCGGCAGGGGCGCTGCGCGGCACGTCGGCCAAGGTTTTGCCACTGGTGTCGTGGGTGTCGATATTCACATCCATCGACAGGCCCACGCGCAGCGGGTGCTCGGCCAGTTCTTTGGGGTCGAGGGCAATGCGCACCGGCACGCGCTGCACCACCTTGATCCAGTTGCCGGTGGCGTTTTGCGCGGGCAGCAGCGCAAACGCCGAGCCCGTGCCCGCACCCAAGCCGACCACTGTGCCGTGGTAGACCACTTGCTTGCCGTAGACATCGGCTTCCAGTTCCGCCGGTTGGCCGATGTGCAGGGTTTCTAGCTGGCTTTCTTTGAAGTTGGCATCAACCCACAACTGGTTCAGCGCCACCAGCGTCATCAGCGGCGCACCGGCGGCCACGCGCTGGCCCAGTTGCACGCCGCGTTTGGCGATGTGGCCGTCGCTGGGGGCCAGCAGCGTCATGCGTTGCAGCGCCAAATAGGCTTCGCGCACCTTGGCGGCGGCACGTTGCACGTTCGGGTGCTGGTCAACCGAGGTGCCTTCGGTCTGCGTTTGGCCCACGCCCAGTTGTTCGCGGGCGGCAGCGGCGGCAGCTTGCGCGCTGGCCAAGGCGCTTTTGGCGGTGGTGAGCTGCGCTTTGGCGTGATCCAGCTCTTCTTGGCTGACAGCGCCGCTGGCCACCAATGGAGCACGGCGGTTCACGTCATCTTGGGCGCGAGCCAGGTCGGACTGCAAGCGGCTCAAGTCCGCATCGCGCAGGTTGACTTGCGATTTCAGCGGCGCGTTGTTGGCAAACAGGGTGCGCACTTCGCGCACGGTTTGCGCCAGTTGCGCTTCGGCTTGCTCTAGGGCGATGCGCGCGTCGGCGGGGTCAAGCTGAATCAGCGGCTGCCCGGCGCGCACGAAGTCGGTGTCGTCAGCCCAAATGCCAACCACGGTGCCGCCCACTTGCGGCGTGATTTGCACCACATTACCCGCCACGTAGGCGTTGTCGGTGTTTTGCACATAGCGGCCTGTGGCCCAGTGCCAGCCGCCCCAGCCCAGTGCGGCGACGGTCACGGCAGCGGCAATGGCGGTCAGGCCTCGGCGGCGGGCGGTGCTGTTGTCAGTAGAGGTCATGTCACTCATGGCGGGTGTCTTTCAAATGGGAGAGCGAGGCGGCGGCGGTGTCGTCTTGCCAGCCACCGCCTAAGGCGGTCAGCAGCAGCACGCGGGCATCGAGCTGGCGTGCGCGCAAGTCCACGGTCAGACGGCGTTCGGTCAGGGTTTGGGTTTCAGTGTTCAGCACGGCCAGTTCGTTGACCAAGCCTG
>CALMOI010000368.1 GCA_937871735.1 uncultured Comamonadaceae bacterium | reverse complement strand
TGCTGGTGGCCGACTCGCTGGCGATTTGCGAATACGTGGCCGAAAGTTATCCTGACCTGAACCTGTGGCCCGCCAACAAGGCCGACCGCGCCCTGGCGCGCAGCCTGTGCGCCGAGATGCACGCGGGCTTCAACAGCCTACGCCAGCACTGCGGCATGAACATCGAGGCGCGTCTGCCCGAGGTCGGTGCCGTCGCCCTGCGCGACCAGCCCGGCGTGCGCGCCGACTTGGCCCGAGTCGTCACGATCTGGACGGAACTGTTGGCCCGATCCGGCGGGCCGATGTTGATGGGCGAGTTCAGCATCCTCGATGCTTACTTTGCCCCAGTGGCTGTCCGCATCACGACTTACAGTCTGCCGGTGCCCGCCGAAATAAGCGCCTATATCGACCGCCTGTACGCCATGCCCGGCGTGCAAGCCTGGATCAGCGAGGCGCTAACCGAACACGACTTTGTGCCGGTGGACGAGCCTTACCGCATCGCCCGCTGAGCCTGCGCCTGGAGTTCGCGCACCAGCGCCCCCAGCTCACGCACCGCTGCGGCAATCTCCGCGCTGTGCGGCGCGGCGCAGCTCAGGCGGATGAACTGGTTGTAGCGCGGCCCGTTGGAGAACATGGAGCCCGGCGCGATCTTGATGCCTTGGGCCAGCGCGGCCTCGAACAGCGCGTCGCCGCTGACGCCCGCAGGCAGTTCGATCCACAGCAGCATGCCGCCGCTGGGCACCGACAGCCGGGTGCCGGGCGGGAAGTGCGTGGCGATGGCCTCGGCCATCTGCTCGCGCTGGCGCTGCAAAGTGCTTTGGACGTGGTGCAGGTGCCGGTTCATGCCGGGGCTGCCCAAAAAGTCGGCCACCACCACCTGCGGCAGCTCGGGCGTGTAGCGGCTTTGGGTGTACTTGATCATCTCCACGCGCTCTTGCCAGCGGCCCGCCAGCATCCAGCCCAGGCGCAGACCGGGGGCGACGATCTTGTTGAGCGAATCGCAATAGATGACGTGGCCGCTGCGATCCCAGGCCTTGGCCGGTTGCAGCCGCTCGCCGGGCGCGCCCATGCCGTTGTAGATGTCGTCTTCGATCAGCGCCACGTCGTGCGCTTCGCACAGGCGCACCAGCCGCTCTTTGTGCGCGTCGGGCATGGTGCAGCCCAGCGGGTTGTGCAGCGTGGGCATGGCGACGATGGCGCGGATGCGGCGGCTGGGGTCGGCCTCGCCCTGCTCCAGTGCAAAGGCCAGCGCGTCCAGCGACAGGCCGGTGTGCGGGCTGGTCGGGATTTCCAAGGCGCGCAGGCCCAACGTCTCCAGCACTTGCAGCAGGCCGTAGAAGGTAGGCGACTCCACCGCCACCGTGTCGCCCGGCTGGGTCACGGCGCGCAAAGCCAAGTTGACGGCCTCGGTGCAGCCGTGGGTGATGATGAGTTCATGCGGCGCGACGTTCACGCCCCGCTCTAACATGCGCCGCGCCACCACCTGCCGCAGCAGCGGGTGGCCGTGACGGCGCGTCATGGTGGTCAACAGCTCCGGGTGCTGGCGCAGGATGCGCTGCATGCCGCGTTGCAGCACAGCGGTGGGATACAGCTCGGGCACACCCACCGCCAGCGCCAAGTTGACCCGCACCGGCACCTGCTGGCCCCGCGCCAAAATTTCTGACACACGGGCGTGGATGCCAACATAAGGGGCCGAATCAACCGCGCCCGCGCCCTCCGCAGCCACTACCGGCCAGTCGGATGCGGGCAGCAAACTTGCCCGCCGCGCCTGCTGCACAAAGTAGCCCGAGCGCGGCTTGGCCTGCAACCAGCCTTGGTCTTCCAGCTCGCGGCACAGGCGCAACGCGGTGGTCAGGCTGACGCTGTGGCTGCGCATCAACTGCCGCACTGACGGGAAGCGATCTCCCGGCTTCAGCGCACCGGCCCGTATCGCGGCCAAGTAATGCGCGCCCAAGCTTTGGTACAGCGGCACCGGCACGGGCGCGGCCAGCGAAACGGTGGAATCAGGTGCAGACATAGCGCCCCAGTGTGCCGCCAAAGCCCAGACGCGAACAGATACAGCCCGCCTGATTTACGACCGAAACAGCGCCGCGCCTCGCCGCCTGTTGTGCGGCAAAAAGGCAGTGCTTGTGTCTTTTGCCAGCGCGGCGTCGTCGGCACAGTGAAGGCTCACAGGAGCCCTTCATGTTTGACCTCATCCGCACCACCGCTGCCACCGAACCCGCCACCCTCACCCGCTGGTCTTTGCAGGCCGGGCAGACCCAAATGCTGTGGGTGGACGAAGGCTGGCAACTGCATCTGGCGCAAGGCGAACTCACGCTGCTCACGCCGCCCGTGTGGCTGGCCGAGACCCCGCACCGCACGCAGCACAGCCTGCGCAGCGGCCACAACCTAGCGCTGACCCAACGCGGCTGGGTGCATTTGCACGCCCAAAGCGAAAGCCACCTCGTGCTGCACACCGTCACCGCTGACGGCTGGCGGTGGTGGTTATCCCGACTTGTCCAAGTTTTCTGTGGATAACTCTGTGCATAACCACTCAACAAGCCCAAAAACCCCATACAAATCAAGGCCCGGCTTACGGTGCCTCAAAAATAGGCAACTCAGCCGATACACTGCCGAGATGCAAATTTATCGAGTTGGCGGATCGGTGCGGGATGAGTTGCTGGGCTTGCCCGTGCAAGACCGGGACTGGGTGGTGGTCGGGGCCAGCCCCGAGGCGATGGCGGCGCAGGGCTTTTTGCCAGTGGGCAAAGACTTCCCGGTGTTCCTGCACCCGCAAACCCGCGAGGAATACGCACTGGCGCGCACCGAGCGCAAAACCGCCCACGGCTACAAAGGCTTTACCGTTCACGCCGCCCCTGATGTCACCCTGGAAGCCGACTTGGCCCGGCGTGACTTGACCATCAACGCCATCGCCGTCTCGGCTGATGCAGCGGCTATCACCGGCGCGCATGAACTGATCGACCCCTACGGCGGCCAGCGCGACTTGGCGGCGCGGGTGCTGCGCCACGTCACCGCCGCCTTCCGCGAAGACCCGGTGCGCATCTTGCGCGTGGCACGGTTTGCCGCGCGCTTCACTGACTTTCACGTCGCCCCCGAAACCATGACGCTGATGCGCGAGATGGTCGAAGACGGCGAAGTCGATCACTTGGTGCCCGAGCGCGTGTGGCAAGAACTGTCACGCGGGCTGATGGAGGCCGCGCCGTCGCGCATGTTCCAAGTGCTGCGCGAGTGCGGCGCGCTGCGCGTGCTGCTGCCCGAAGTAGATCGGCTGTGGGGCGTGGCCCAGCGCGCCGATTACCACCCGGAAGTGGACACCGGCGTTCATGTGATGATGGTGCTGGACACCAGCGCGCAGCTCGGAGCCAACCTGCCCACCCGCTTCGCCTGCCTGACGCACGACTTGGGCAAAGGCACCACGCCCGCCGACATCTTGCCACGCCACCTCGGCCACGAGCAGCGCAGCGTGGACTTGCTGCTGCCGCTGTGCGAGCGCCTGCGCGTGCCGGTGGACTGCCGCGAACTGGCCGAAGTGGTGGCGCGTGAGCACGGCAACATCCACCGCAGCATGGACTTGGCCCCGGCCCCGCTGCTGCGCCTGCTGGAGCGCTGCGACGCGCTGCGCAAGCCCGCCCGCTTCACCGATGCGCTGCTGGCCTGCGAGTGCGATGCCCGTGGCCGCTTGAACTTTGAAAACGCGCCCTACCCCCAGCGCCCGCGCCTCACGCAGGCGCTGCACACCGCGCTGTCCGTGTCCACCGCCGCCATTGCCAAACAAGCGATGGCAGCGGGTTTGAGCGGCCCGCAAGTCGGCGAAAAAATCCACGCCGCACGCGTGGATGCCCTGCGCGCTGTCACGCCGTAATCCCGTACTTGCGCAGGCGCACCGCAATCGCCGAGTGCGAGGTTTTCAGCCGCTGGGCCAGTTTGCGGGTGGACGGGTACTGCACCAGCAGGCGTTGCAGCAGGCCGCGTTCAAAGCCCGCCACCGCCTCTTCCAAGCTGGCGACATCGTCTAGCGCGCTGCTGTCTAAGGCGGCTTCGGTCACGGCCAGTTCCAGGTCGGCGGCGTCGAGCACGGGGGCGTCGCTCAGCGTCACGGCGCGGAAGATGACGTTTTCCAACTGGCGCACATTGCCCAGCCACGGATTAGCCATCAGCGCTTGGTTGGCGGACGCGCTCAGTTTGGCCCGCGAGCGCCCGGTTTGGTCGCAGGCGCGGGCCAGAAAGACTTGCGCCAGCGGCAAGATGTCTTCGGTGCGCTCGCGCAGCGGCGGCAGGTTGAGTTGCAGCACGTCTAGCCGAAACAGCAAGTCCTGCCGAAAGCTGCCGCTGGCGACCATGTCTTCCAGCGCCCGGTGCGTGGCGCTGATGATGCGCACGTCGGCCTTTTGCTCGCGCTCGCCGCCCACGCGCCGAAAGCTGCCGTCGTTCAAAAAGCGCAGTAGCTTGGCTTGCAGATAGGGCGACATCTCGCCCACTTCGTCCAAAAACAGCGTGCCGCCATCGGTCAGCTCCAGCAGGCCGGGGCGGCCACCGCGCAACGCGCCGGTGAAAGCGCCGGGGGCGTAGCCAAACAGCTCGCTCTCGGCCAAGCTTTCGGGCAGGGCGGCGCAGTTCAGCGCAAAAAAGGGCTGGTCGCGGCGGCGGCTGCCTGCGTGGCAGGCGTGGGCCACCAGCTCTTTGCCGGTGCCGGTTTCGCCGCGAATCAGCAGCGGCGCATCGACTTGCGCCATGCGGGCGGCGCGCTGCTTGAGCTGGCGGATGGCGGGCGACTGGCCCAAGATGCTTTCAAACCCGCCCGCGCTGTAGTTTTGCAAGGCGCTCAAACGCTGGCCGATGCGGTTGGGGGCGTGCAGCGTCAACACCGCACCAACCACTGCGCCGCTGGGTTCGTGCAGCGCCACCATTTCCAGCAGATAACTCTCGCCGCCGATCTGCACTTCGCTCACTGGCAAGCGGTTGCCGTGGCCGAGCAGACGTTCGGCCAGCGCCGCATCGCCCAGCAAGGCCTGCAAAGGCATGCCGGTCAACTCAGATTCGGGCACGCCGCTGGCCAACACGGCGGCAGCATTCGCCACCATCACCACGCCGCGCCCATCCACCGCCAGAACCGGATCGGTTTGCGAGGCCAACAGCGCGTCCAGGTACAGGCGGCGGCGCGCACCGGGCAGCATGTCCAGCTCATCGACCGACAGCACGCCGTCCACCTCGAACAGCTCGCGGCGCAGCGCGGCCAAGTCTGGCGCGCTCAAAGCAGGCGCTTCAAGATAGACGTGGGGCGGGTCAACTTCGACCGCTGACACATCCAAGGTCCGCACCGCCAGCTTGGCCAAAATTTCTTGGGCTATGCCGACACGATCAGAAAAGTGAACATCAATACGCATGGCGCATTGTATGGATACCGATACGCTGTATCGCTTTCATGACGAATCAGTTAAACCCTTGTTTTGATTGAAATTTTTCCAAATCAATGACACGAAGCCATCAATTTGTCTTGATTTCAATACACCATGATTCATGGAGATTGAATTCTGGTTTTAAGCTAACTCGTTGTTTTGCAAGTATTTTTAAATTTCTTTGATCTGTGGCACAAACTGTGCAATCACTGCCGCTGATCAAACTTGGAAAGCAAAGACATGCGCGTACTCATTCTTGGCAGCGGTGTGATTGGCACCTCAGTGGCCTACTACTTGGCCCGCTCGGGTCATGAAGTGGAAGTGATCGACCGCCAGCCCGGCCCGGCGCTGGAAACCAGCTACGGCAACGCGGGCGAAATCTCGCCGGGCTATTCCTCGCCGTGGGCTGGGCCCGGCGTGCCGCTCAAAGCCATTCATTGGCTACTGATGAACCACAGCCCGCTGGTCATCAAACCCATGCTTGACCCGGCCCTGTGGCGCTGGATGATGTCGATGCTGCGCAACTGCACCGAGGCGCGCTACCGCGTCAACAAAGGCCGCATGGTGCGCTTGGCCGAGTACAGCCGCGATTGCCTCAAAGAGCTGCGCGCCGACATCGGCATCGAATACGACGACCGCGAACAAGGCACGCTGCAACTGTTTCGCACGCAAAAGCAGCTGGACGGCATTGCCGCAGACATCGCCATCCTCAAAGACTACGGCGTGCCTTACCAAGTGCTAGACCGCAGCGGTTATTTGAAGTACGAGCCCGCGCTGGCACGGGTGCAAGACAAGTTTGTCGGCGGCTTGCGCCTGCCCGGCGACGAAACCGGCGACTGCTTCAAGTTCACCAACCGCTTGGCTGAACGGGCCAAGGCGCTGGGCGTGAAGTTCCGCTTTGGCGTGGACATTCAAGGCTTGGAGCGCAGCGGCGACCGCATCACGGGCGTGCGCACGGCGGCGGGTTTGCTGACGGCTGACCGCTACGTGCTGGCGCTGGGCAGCTACTCCACGCAGATGCTGGCCCCGCTGGGCATCCGCATTCCGGTGTACCCGGTCAAAGGCTATTCGATCACCGTGCCCATCACCGACGCCAGCGCCGCCCCTGAATCCACGGTGATGGACGAAACCCACAAAATCGCCATCACCCGCTTGGGCGACCGCATCCGCGTCGGCGGCACGGCGCAACTGTCGGGCTTTGACCTGAGCCTGAACGACGAGCGTCGCCGCACGCTGGAGTTTGTGGTCGGCGACCTGTTTCCGAATGGTGGCGATGTCAGCCGCGCCGAGTTCTGGACGGGCCTGCGCCCGATGACGCCCGACGGCACCCCCATCTTGGGCGAAACGCCGATCAACAATTTGCTGCTCAGCACCGGCCACGGCACCTTGGGCTGGACGATGGCGGCAGGCACAGGCCGCGTCATGGCCGACCTGATCAGTGGTCGCCAGCCCGAGATCAGCATGGAAGGCTTGACCGTAGCGCGCTACGGTTAACGCCACCACCTTCCCTCTACACCCCCTCGCATTAAGCGTCGGCTCCACCGACGCTTGGCCGCCGCATGCCCGCCGCCGGGCTGGGCACTTTCACGTCAGCACTTTTTAGACTTCAACTGAAAGCGAATCATGGGAACTGTTACTGCGTTTGTCACGATGATCAACGACATCGTCTGGGGGCCACCGATGCTGATTGCCATTTTGGGCACCGGCTTGTTTTTGCAGCTGCGACTCAAGTTCATGCCGGTCACCAAGATCATTGCGGGCTTCATCATGATCTGGCGGGGCCGCAAGGCCGCACCCGGTGCTGCGGGTGAAATCACGCCCTATGCAGCGCTCATGACCGCGCTGGCTGCCACCGTGGGCACCGGCAACATTGCAGGCGTGGCGACCGCCATTGCCATTGGCGGCCCCGGTGCCATGTTTTGGATGTGGATGACCGCCTTGGTCGGTATGGCCACCAAGTACGCCGAAGTGCTGGTTGCCGTTCACTACCGCGAAACCGATGACCACGGTGAGCAAATCGGCGGCCCGATGTACGCCATCAAAAACGGGCTGGGTCGCCAATGGCGCTGGCTGGCCTCGGCCTTCGCACTGTTTGGCGGCTTGGCCGGGTTTGGCATTGGCAACATGGTGCAGTCCAACAGCATTGCGGGGGCGCTGGCGGCGGGCTTTGGCATCAGCCCGTGGGTGTCGGGCGTGGTGATGACGGTGACCACCGGCCTGGTGCTGCTGGGCGGCGTCAAGCGCATTGGGGCGGTGGCCGAGAAGCTGGTGCCGTTCATGTGCATCAGCTACATCGTGGCGTCGCTGACGGTGTTGGGCATTTACGTGGATCAGATCCCCGCCGCCTTCTCGTTGATTTTCAGCAGCGCTTTCAACCCGGTGGCGGCCACGGGCGGTTTTGCCGGGGCAGCCATCATGATGGCCATGCGTTACGGCGTGGCACGCGGCATTTTTTCCAATGAAGCGGGTCTGGGCACGGCGGGCATTGCCCAAGCGGCAGGCCAAACGCGCAACGCGGTCGAGTCGGGCTTGGTGGGCATGATGGGCACCTTCATCGACACCATCGTGGTCTGCACCATGACCGGCTTGGTGCTGATCGTGACCGGCACCTGGAGCAGCGGCCTCAAGGGTGCGGCCCTCAGTTCTGCTGCGTTCACGGCAGCCTTCCCCAGCTTTGGCGCGCAGTTCTTGGCCGTGGCGCTGGCGATTTTTGCCTACACCACCATCTTGGGCTGGGCCTATTACGGTGAAAAGTGCTGGGAGTACTTGCTGGGCACCTCGGTGGAAGTGCCCTACCGTGCGCTGTGGACGATCTTTGTGCTGGTCGGTGCCGTCACGCAACTGGACTTTGTCTGGCTGGTGGCCGACACACTCAACGCCTTCATGGCTTTGCCCAACTTGGTGTCGTTGCTGCTGCTGTCGCCCGTCATCGTGAAGTTGACCAACGCTTACTTTGCCAAGGCAGCGTGATGAACAGCGCCCATGCCACCCACGCCGGAGCCTTTTTAAGCATCGACTTGGATGCGATTTGCAGCAACTGGTGTGCCCTGTCGGCACGGCTGAACGGCACCGTCTGTTCTGCCGTGGTCAAGGCCGATGCGTATGGACTGGGCGCGCGCCGCGTGGGCGCGGCCCTGTACGCGGTCGGCTGCCGCCACTTCTTTGTGGCGCACTTGAGCGAGGGCCTAGACCTGCGCCCCGCCCTGCCCGCCGATGCGACGATTTACGTGCTGCACGGCGTGCCACCCGGCGCAGAGGCCGATTGCGCCGCGCAGGGCTTGGTGCCGGTGCTCAACAGCCGCCAGCAAATCGACAGTTGGCGGGCGTTGGCCCACGCCCTGGGCCAGCGGCTGCCCGCCATCGTGCAAGTCGATAGCGGCATGGCGCGGCTGGGCTTGTCTGCCAGCGAGTTACTGCAACTGAGCGACGACCCATCGGCCTTGGACGGCATCCACGTCGCCTATGTGATGAGCCACTTGGCCTGCGCTGACGAGCCCACGCACCCCGCCAACGCGGCGCAACTGGCGCGGTTTGTGGCGGCACGCCGCCTGTTGCCCGCCGCCCCGGCCACGCTGAGCAATTCGTCGGGCATCTTTTTGGGTTCGGCGTTTCACTTTGATTTGGCACGCCCCGGCGCAGCGCTTTACGGCATCGCTCCCGTGCCCGGTCAGGCCAACCCCATGCTGCCCGTGGTCACACTGCAAGCCAAAGTGATGCAAACACGCACGGTAGAAGCAGGCACCAGCGTGGGTTACGGCGGCCACTGGGTTGCGCCCCACACCAGCCGCATCGCTACCGTGTCGGTTGGCTACGCTGACGGCTACCTGCGCAGCTTGAGCAACCAAGGCTCGGCTTGGCTCGGCGCAGTCGAACTGCCGCTGGTGGGCCGCGTGTCGATGGACACCATCACGCTGGATGTCACCGCACTGCCCGACAATGCCATCCGCCCCGGCACACTGGTGGACTTGCTCTCGCCCCGGCACACCGTAGATGATGTCGCGGCACGCGCTGGCACCATCGGCTATGAAATCGTGACCAGCCTGGGCCAACGCTACCTGCTCCGCTACGACGGCGGTGCAGCTTCAACCACATCACAACGTTGGACAACCTCTTCACCATGAGCACCCTCCAACGCCTGCACCCCGGCCCCCGTTACAGCGAAGCTGCTATCCACAACGGCACCGTTTACTTGGCCGGACAAGTCCCCAACAACACCGCCGCCGACATCCAAGGCCAAACCACCGAAGTGCTGGGCATGATTGACAGCCTGCTGGCCCAAGCCGGTAGCAGCAAAGAGCACTTGCTGATGGTGCAAATCTTCTTGGCCGACTTGGCGGACTACGACGGCATGAACGCCGCCTGGGACGCTTGGGTATCGCCGCGCAACGCCCCGCCCCGCGCCACCGTGCAAGCCAAATTGGCCCGGCCCGAGTGGCGCATCGAAATCGTGGTGACCGCCGCCGTCGCCTGAGGTGGCGATGACGACGCGGCTCACCGATGTTTTAACGCTCTCCAACGCCCAGATCGCTATCGAAGCCGCCGCCACGGTGGCCTTTGCGCTGTCCGGGCTGATGGAAGGCGCGCGCAAGCGGCTGGATGTGGTCGGCATCAGCATGGTGATGGGCTTGACCGCCTTTGGCGGCGGCACGCTGCGCGACATCTTGCTGGATCGGCGGCCCTTTTTCTGGGTCGAACACGCCGTGTGGCTGTGGGTGCTGCTGGCGCTGTGCTTGGGCGCGATGCTGTTCATGCGCGCCCGGCACTTTGCGCCCACCCAGCGCATCATCCAATGGCTAGACACCCTGGGCCTGGGCTTGTACACCGCAGGCGGCACCCAGATTGCGTTGGACAGCGGCATGCCCATGATCGTCGCCGTGCTGATGGGCGTGATCACCTCCTGCTTTGGCGGTGTGCTGCGCGACATGGTCTGCAACGAAATTCCCAGCGCCTTCCGCGACCACCAGCCCTATGCGGTGTGCTCGTTTGCGGGCGGCTGGGTGATGGTGGCCGCGCACCACGCGGGCGCGCACCAGTGGGTGTGCCTGATCAGCGCCGCCGCCACCGCCAGCTTGCTGCGCGTGCTGACGCTGTACTTCAACTGGCGCATTCCTGGCTGGCCGGTGGGGAAGGTGAAATAAGGCACGCCATGCTCACCCATCGCCAACTGCGCTACTTTGTCGAGATCGTGGATGCGGGCAGTTTCAGCTTGGCCTCGGAGCGCCTGTTCATTGCCCAATCGGCCCTGAGCCGACAGGTGCGTGAGATGGAGCAAGCGCTGAACGTGCAGTTGCTGGAGCGCGACTCCCGCCATCTGGCGATGACGGCGGCGGGCCAGTCGCTCTACGCCGATGCGCGCCACATCCTGACCGCGCTGGCCGATGCTGCCGCCCGTGCCACCCACGCCCAGCGCGGCACCGCAGGCACGCTGCAACTGCTGCATTCCAGCTCGGTGCCTCTGACCTCGCCGCTGCTGACGCTGTTGCGCCAGCACGTGGCGCAGCACCCCGGCATCTCGGTCGAGATCGCGCAGGCATCGTCAGAAATGCAGGCGCTGGACATTCACGAAGGCCGGGCCGACTTGGGTTTGGCCCGCGCGCCCATCTTGCGGCGCTATGGCGATGTGCAGTACCAACCGCTGTACGACGAGCCCCTGGTCGCCGCGCTGCCCGTGGGCCACGCGCTGGCGGATCGGAGCCAGCTGTCGCTGGTCGAGCTGCGGCAGGAGTGTTTTGTGGCGACACCGCACCTGGAGCGCGGCGGCCTGAGCCATCGCGTTGCCGAGCTGTGTCAGGCGCGCGGTTTTCAGCCTGAAGCGGCGCAGGTGCGTTCGCGCAAATGGGCGCAACTCGCACTGGTGCAGGGCGGCTTGGGCATTGCCATCGTGCCCGCGTCAATGGGCGCGTGGGCTCCCGCTGGCGTGCGGCTGCTGCCCTTGACCGATGCGGACTGCACCACCCGCGTGCTGGCGCTGTGGCGGCGTGCCGCACCACCGCTGGTGCAAGACTTTGCCCGCGCTTTGCAAGCTGGCATCGGCCAACCGCTGCCCCCGTCTAGCTGATTTCGCGATCCACGCACGCCGCATTTGGTATTGGCGTTTTGCGACCTGCATCCCTAGAGTTGCGGCCATCTTGTGCTCTGTTTGATGCCCGTGAACTCTCTGCTTGACCTTGTTGTGACCTATCTGCCGCTGCCCCCGCTGGCACTGCTGACGGTGGGCTTGGGCGTGAGCGTGGCTTATGTGATTTTTGGCGTGGCGGGCTTTGGCACCGCCTTGGTCGCTGGCCCGGTGCTGGCGCATTTTGTGCCGCTCGCCACCATCGTGCCGCTGCTGGCCTTGCTGGATTTCGCTGCCGCCGTGGTCAACGTGGCACGTGACGGTCAGGCCGCCGATACCCGCGAGCTGCGGCGCATCGTCCCGGCGATGGCCTTGGGCAGCTTGGGCGGCGCGGCCATCTTGCTGCTGGGTCGCCCGTCAGCTTTGCAATTGGCGCTCGGCCTGTTTGCGGTGGCTTATGCGCTGTACACGCTCAGCGGCTTCAAATCAGGAGCCCGATTCACGCCACGCGCCGCGCTGCCATTTGGCGTGGTGGGGGGCGTGTTTTCGGCACTGTTTGGCAGCGGTGGGTTTATCTACGCTATCTATTTGGCCGGGCGCATAGAGGCCAGCGAGCGCATCCGCGTCACGCAATCCACGCTGATTGGGCTGTCTACATTGACGCGGGCCGTGCTGTTTTTGCTGGCGGGCGTTTATGCCAACCCGCGCATCCTGGCGCTGGCTGCGGTGCTGGCATTGCCGATGCTGATCGGCACCGCGCTGGGGCGACGCATCACGCTGATGCTGACCCGCGCCCAGTTTTTGCGCATCGTCAGCCTGATCGTGCTGTGCTCAGGCGTGACGCTGATCTGGCGCTACAGCAGCGCGAGTTAGCCCCACGCGCAATGTCTGCCAGGAGCGAGCGCTCGAAACCCATCAAGCCGCCAGAGCAAAACGATCATCATCAGGTACGAGCTCTTCGGCCACCCAACGCCCCGCTTCGGCGTGGACGACGATCTTTTGATGTACCAGCCGCTCCACCGCCATGATCCGATCCAGCGCGCCGCGCAGCGCCTTGTTGTTGGCGTGGTGCAGCAACACCATCAACCGCAGCAACTGATCATTGGCTCTGGGCACTTTGCCGTGGCGCTCCCACAGGCTGACGTTTTGCTCTGACACGCCCTGCGCCTGCCCCAGCGCCGCTTGCGACAAGGCCAGATGCACCCGCAAAAAACGCAGCTCCTTGCCCGTCAGCCGCCCGGGTTTCTTGACCAACTCGTCAGCCAACAGCTTGTGCAGCGCGTCCACCTGCTCAATGGACACTGCCTTGCCATAAGCCGTCTCCTTCAAGGTGTAGCCATTGCTCAGCCAGACATTGTCCAGCCCGCATTCCTGATAGTGATACATATCCGCACCTCCTGCTTCACAACACCAACACCGTCACCACGATCAAGTCGGGGTCGTCGTCATCCAAGGCCACGCACGCCGCCAGATTGCGACCGCAAACGTAGCGCTCCATGCGGCAAATCAGATCGCCCGTTTTGAGATCTGCCTCCGGTTCCAGATGGATCACGCCTTGCCGCAGGCATTCGAGCACCTCGTTCAGCAACACCTTGCGCTGCGCCATCCGCTGTTTGGCATGCACAGTGACGAAAACCGCCGCACTGTTGCGCGCCACCTCGCGGATATGCCGTTGCAGTTGCAGCTTGGTTTTGCGCTGAAAGGGCTGACTCACCTGACACCTCCTTGAGAAGCGGCCATGCTAGCACAACCCATAATTTTTATGGGTTAATCACCCCTGCACCGACTGCACCCAGCGCGCAATGTCTGCCGCCGAGCGCATGGCTCCGGCTTGGCGCGCCACCTCGCGGCCACCCACAAACAGCGCCAGCGTCGGGATGCTGCGAATGTTGAAGCGCGCCGCCACGTTGGGCTGATCTTCGGTGTTGACCTTGACCAGCCGCACATGCGGCTCTAGCTGCGCCGCCGCTTGCTCGAACGCGGGGGCCATCATGCGGCACGGCCCGCACCACGGCGCCCAAAAATCCACCAACACCGGAATCTGGCTACGGCTGATGTGGCGGTCAAACCCCGCTTCGTCCAGCGCCAGCGGCTGGCCGGTGAACAGCGGCTGGTGACAAGCGCCGCAGTCGGGCGCGTGGCTGAGCTTGTCCGCAACAATGCGGTTCACGGCCTGGCAATGCGGACAGACCAGATGAAGAGGCGAGGCAGACTGAGTCATGTAGAGATACTCCTTTGGGTATCAAGATGCAGGCGGGGAACGGGGTTTCAAGGGACGGTGGCAAGCCCACCGCCATGCATCTAACCTGCATGGAACTCCAGTCACATGGCGCTCGGGTGACGGATACTTGGCCCCACACGCTCTAGATTTTTCTCGCTATTGCACGACCAGAGCATCATTGAATGCCAGTAGTCTCAAGCAAGAGAACCACTCCATCTACCCCATTCCACCATGACCCTCGCTTTATGACCGTACATCCTCGCCCCTTCGCAATAAGAACGGGCCTATTGCTGGGGCTGTTGCTCAGCAGTACCTCTGTGGCCTGGGCGCGAGGCACTCCAGGCTCGGCCTTAGAATCTGTATTGGAGTTGGCTGTGTTCGCAAGCTTGGTCGCGGGGTTGAGCTTATCCGATGCTTTAGGCCGAGTGGGCTGGTCTAGACTGGCAGGATGCGCGGTACTGGCCTGCATACTGGCACTACTCTGGCCCGGCTTGGGATGGCTGTTGGGCGTGCTGGCTTTCGGGGCGATATGCCCCGCTATTGCCGCTGCCTACGTGGTGCGCGACAGTGGGTTGTTGTCATCGGCAGCAACCGCAACATCAGCCGACGATCTCGAAGCCGCACCAACACCAGTACCGGGGTGGAGCCTGATGCGCTGGGTCGCCACAACCTATCTGTTCTGGACTGTCGTGGCTTTAACCAGCTTTGAGCTGCTGCCCTTCTTGGCGATCCCCCTGTTGCTCATCATCCAGCCAGAGGCCATCAGTCGGTTCTCCCTCCACTGGCTGTAGCACTTGCCACAGGTACCGGCATCACCGCCTGGGTCAGCCTCCAATACCCTGCCAGACGGCGCTGGCTGCCGCTGCTGTGCAACCTCTGCGTACTGCTGATTTTTATAGGATCGGCCGAAATGGCCCAAAACCACGGGATAACGCTGGGACTGCAAGGCCACCAACCTCAGCACCTAGAAAGCCGGTCATTTCTGCGGTCTGTGCTGGAGTACCAGCTCCGTGCACCGCATGCCAGCTTTCAGGAAAACGGTCACACCTACCACTGGAGCTATGCACAACGGCAATTCATCCGACTCGACCAACCGCCCATTGAAAGTCAGGGGCGCGCCATGCGGTAAACACCCCTGACCTGCGCTGCAGCAAACACTACGCGAGTGCAGCGTACAACAAAAATCCCCACCACCTAAAAGGGTCGGCGGGGATTTTTGTTGAGCGCGGCAGCCTGAATACCTGAGTTACTCCACCCACTCTACAACAACCGCGCCAGCGCCCCGGCCACCATGCTCAGTACCAGCGCTGAGGCCAACGGGATGAAGTATTCGCGGCCAAACAGGCTAAATCTAAAGTCGCCCGGCAGTTTGCCCA
>CALMOI010000367.1 GCA_937871735.1 uncultured Comamonadaceae bacterium | reverse complement strand
AAGACCTGCAACTCAGCATCGACAGCAAGGTGCAGTTTTTTGCCTACCAGAAGCTGCGCGAAGCCGTGGTCAACAACAAAGCCCGCGCAGGCAGCGTGGTGGTGCTGGATTCAACCACGGGTGAAGCGTTGGCGTTGGCCAATTACCCCAGCTACAACCCCGAAAGCCGGTTCAACCTGACGGGCGATCAGCTGCGCAACCGCGCTTTGACCGACATGTTCGAGCCTGGCTCCACCATGAAGCCGATCACGGTTGGGATGGCGTTGGAAGCGGGCCGCATCACTCCGCAGACCATCATTGAAACCAGCCCTGGGCGTTTCAATATTGGCGGCTTCACGATCACCGATACCCACAACTACGGCACCTTGACGGTTGAGGGCGTGATTCAGAAGTCCAGCAACGTGGGGGCGCTCAAAATTGCGCAGCGCATGAGCCCCGAAGAAATGTGGAACACCTACAACGTGCTGGGCTACGGGCAAAAACCCAAGATCCAGTTCCCCGGTGCGGCGACGGGGCGCGTGCGACCTTGGAAAACTTGGCGGCCCGTGGAGCAAGCCACGATGGCTTACGGCTACGGCTTGTCGGCCTCGCTGTTTCAGATGGCGCACTCCTACACCGCGTTTGCGCACGATGGCGAATTCATTCCCGTGACCATGCTGAAAACCCCCGAACCCGCAGTCGGGGTGCGCGTGTTTTCGGCCAAAAACGCGGCGGCTGTGCGCAAGATGCTGCAAATGGCCGCAGGCCCCGGCGGGACGGGGCAAAAAGCGCAGACCGTGGGCTACTCGGTGGGCGGCAAGTCGGGCACGGCTCACAAACAAGTCGGTAAAGGCTACGCCAGCAACAAGTACCGCGCTTGGTTCACCGGCATGGCTCCGATAGACAAGCCGCGCATCATCGTCGCCGTGATGATCGATGAACCCAGTGCTGGCGAGTATTTTGGTGGCGCGGTGGCTGCGCCCGTGTTCAGTGAAGTGGTGCAACAAACCCTGCGCATGATGGCGGTGCAGCCTGATGTCGCCGTGCAGCCGCAAATTGTGGTGGATGCTGCACAGGAGTCCTTCTGATGAAACACCTGCAAACCTTGCCTGAGGCTGTGGCCTGGCTGCACAGTCGTATTACCGGCCAATTGCGCACCGACAGCCGCAAAGTGCAGCCCGGCGACGGCTTCATTGCGTGGCCCGGCGCGGCCCATGATGGCCGCCAGCACGTGACCACGGCGCTGGGCCAAGGTGCCAGCGCCTGTTTGGTCGAGCATGCGGGCGTTGAGCACTTTGCTTGGGCCGCAGTGCCTGTGGGCGAAGTGGATGCCGGAGCCATCGCCAGCTTCAGCGGCCTGAAAGCCTCGGCGGGCGCGCTGGCTGCGGCCTATTACGAACAGCCTTCGGACGAGTTGGATGTGATCGCCGTCACCGGCACCAACGGCAAAACCTCCACCGCGTGGTGGCTGGCGCAGGCGCTGGGTGCCTTGGACTGGCCTTGCGGTTTGGTGGGGACGCTGGGCATAGGTCGCCCACCCGAGGTCGAATACACCGGCCTGACCACGCCCGACCCGGTGCTGTTGCAGTGGTATTTCCGTCAGTTTGTGCAGCAAGGGCTGAAGGCGTGCGCGATTGAGGCTTCATCGATTGGCATTACCGAGCAGCGGCTGGCGGGCACGCACGTCAAAGTCGCGGTGTTCACCAATTTCACGCAAGATCATCTCGATTACCACGGCTCGATGGAAGCGTACTGGCAAGCCAAACGCATGTTGTTTGACTGGCCCGGCATCCAAGCCGCCGTGATCAACTTGGACGATGCCCAAGGTGCCGCCTTGGCGCAGGCGCTGGCGCACCGCCCATTGGTGGTGTGGACGGTGTCGTGCCGAGGTGCTGCCCATTTGGAAGCACGCCAGATCGGCTACAACGCCGAAGGATTGCACTTTGTGCTGGCCGAGGGCTCGCACACCGAGCATTTGCAAACGCGCTTGATTGGCGACTACAACGTCTCTAACTTGCTGGGCGTGATTGCCGCCATGCGCGCGCTGGACGTGCCGCTGGCCGACGCGGTGCAAGCCTGCCGCGCGCTGATGCCCGTGCCTGGTCGCATGGAATGTGTGGCCCAACCCGATCAGCCCTTGGTCGCTGTGGATTACGCCCACACCCCAGATGCCTTGGCGCAAGCCCTGAACGCCTTGCGCTCGATGGCGCGTGCGCGCGGTGGCCGACTGTGGTGCGTGTTTGGCTGCGGCGGCGATCGTGACCCCGGCAAACGCGCACAAATGGGCGCGGTAGCTGAGCAAGTGGCCGACCGCGTCATCATCACCAGCGACAACCCGCGCTCTGAAGCGCCGCAAGCCATCATCGAGCACATTCGGCAAGGCTTGCGTCACCCAGGCCGCGAGCGGGTAGAGCTGGATCGCGCAGCCGCCATTGCCTACGCGCTGGCCCAAGCCGCGCCCCACGACGTGGTGCTGCTGGCGGGCAAAGGCCACGAAGACTATCAAGAAGCCGCAGGCGTGCGCCGCCCGTTCTCAGACAAAGTCCACGCATTGGCAGCCTTGCAACGTCGTCAGGCTGTCCGCAATTTTCCAGACAGCCAGTGAAGTGAGCGCCCCATGATGATGACTTTGCAACAAGCCCAGCAGTGGCTGCCCGGCAGCCGCTTGGTGGGCGATGGCGCGTTGGCGCTGCACCGAGTCCACACCGACACCCGCACCTTGACCGCTGGCGACTTGTTCGTTGCCTTGAAAGGCGAGCGTTTTGATGCGGCTGATTTTTTGGCGCAAGCCCAAGCCCAAGGCGCGGTGGCCGCGCTGTGCGATGCCAGCGCCGAAGACCGCCTGCGCCAATCGGGCTTGCCCGGCTTGCTGGTGCCTGATGCCAAAGTCGCTTTGGGCCAATTGGCGGGCGCGTGGCGTGCGCAGTTTGATGTGCCGCTGATTGCCGTCACCGGCAGCAACGGTAAAACCACCGTCACGCAGATGATCGCCAGTATCTTGCGCACTTGGCAGGGCGATGCGGCGCTGGCCACACAAGGTAATTTGAACAACGACATTGGCGTGCCGCTCACGCTGCTGCGCCTGCGCGCCAGCCACCGCGTGGCTGTGGTGGAGCTGGGCATGAACCACCCCGGCGAAATCGCCTACCTCGCCGCTTTGACCCGGCCCACGGTGGCGCTGGTCAACAACGCACAGCGCGAGCACTTGGAATTCATGGGCACCGTCGAAGCCGTGGCCCACGAAAACGGCTCGGTGCTGGCCGCGTTGCCGGTGGATGGCTGCGCCGTGTTCCCTGCGCAAGACACTTACACCCCGCTGTGGACGCAACTGGCCGCCGACCGCCGTGTTTGCACCTTTGGCGACGACGCCGCCGTCAGCGCCACGCAGGCCGTGTGGCACCACGGCGCATGGCAAGTCACGGCGCAAACCCCCGCTGGTGCGCTGGCGTTCACGCTGCACATTGCCGGACGACACAACGTGTGCAACGCGCTGGCCGCTGTGGCATGTACGCTGGCCGCTGGTGTCCCGCTGGACGCGGTACGCGCCGGACTTGAAGCGTTTGAGCCGGTTAAAGGCCGCTCGCGTGCGCTCAGTTTGACGCTGGCGGGCCGCGCCATCACCGTGGTAGACGACAGCTACAACGCCAACCCTGATTCCGTGCGCGCCGCCATCGACGTGCTAGCCGAATTGCCCGGCCCGCGCCTGTTGGTGCTGGGCGACATGGGCGAAGTCGGCGACCAAGGCCCGCAGTTTCATGCCGAAGTGGGCAGCCACGCCTTGGCCTCGGGCATAGAGCGGCTCTACACCTTGGGCACGCTG
>CALMOI010000366.1 GCA_937871735.1 uncultured Comamonadaceae bacterium | reverse complement strand
CTTGGATTCCAAAAAATATCGTCTTTATGAACAAAGCAGCTTTTACCAAGCTGAACCCAGATCATCAAAAGAAAATTCTCGCCGCAGCGGCAGAAGCAGAAACACGCGGCTGGAAGCGATCTAAAGACAAAGATGCTGAATTCGAAGCACAGTTGGTCAGTCATGGCATGACCGTGAGCAACATTGATCCCTTCATTAAAAACAAGCTCAACCGAGTCGGCGAACAAATGGTACGAGAGAAATTAAAAACCACCTCCGCCGAGAGTTCACGAGTATTCACCCAAATACTGATCGACTACACGGTCAAAAATTCGAAAAAGTAATTTCACCGACAGTCACATCACTACAACATCTGACCCTGATAATTTTGGGCTTTTGACGCCTTGAAAATTTGATCATGGGTTGTAGTCCATCTTCGGTACGACTTTCTCTGCTTGAGCCTGTCGCACTGCCCGCGCCGCTGGCAGCAGCTTCCAGCACCGCAAGCTATTACCAGCACACGGTTTTGCTGGTAGGTGGCGCGCGATTGCTGCATTGCAGCCTGACCAAAGTTCTGCGTCAATTTGGCTATGGTGTTGAGTTCGCCCACGATTTGCGCACGGCCAAAACCTCGCTGCAATCTCGCTATTACTACGTGGTGATGCTGGATGCGACCTCTCTGGGGCGCAAGACCATTCCCGCCTGCTTGCTGTTGCGCCGGGTAATCAGGCAGCCGCAGCGGATGGTGGTGCTGTCCAATCATGGCGGGTTGCAGCAGTTGTTAGGCAACTTGATCGGCTGCGATGCTTGGATGCTCAAGCCTCTGCACCGCAAGCAGTTGAAGTATTACCTGCGCCATCACGCCGTCCCCACGTACCAAAATCCCTGACACCAAGCCCGCTTCACCAGACCTGCTCCTTGGCGGCTTCCAGCGCACGCTGGCTGGTGAATTTCTCGGCCAAGAAGTCCAAAAACACGCGGACTTTGGACGACAAATGATGCCGCTGCGGGTAAATGGCGTAGATGTCAGAGCGCGTGCCTTCCCACGGTGCCAACACCCGCTGCAACTGCCCAGAGCGCAAGTAAGGCGCGACATCCCACTCAGAGCGCAGCACAATGCCGTGCCCGGCCAGCGCCCAATCCACGGCAATTTCGCCAAAGTTGGTGCTCAGCCCACCGCGCACTTTCACCATTTCTTGGCTTGACCCGTCGGACAACTGCCAGTTGTTGAACGCGGTGTGATTTTCACGAATCACGATGCATTCATGCGCGTGCAAATCACGCGGTGTGACCAATGCCGCTCGCCCTTGCAGGTAAGACGGCGCAGCGCACAGGAAACGCCGATTGGGCGCAATGCTGCGCGCCAAGATGCGCCGGTCAGGCGGCTCGCCGAAATGAATGGCGATGTCGATGGCGTGGGCGGTCAAGTCCAAGCTCTTGTCGGTGAGTTCGAGCACGATGTCCACGGCGGGGTAACGGTGGCGGAACTCAGCAATGA
>CALMOI010000365.1 GCA_937871735.1 uncultured Comamonadaceae bacterium | reverse complement strand
GGGTCAGGGCAAATTCTGCGCCGCCTTCGCCCTCGCTCAGGCGGGTGGCGGGCACGTTGCTGGCGCTGATTTGGCCGCCGTGGGCTTCGACCACGGCTTTGGCAATGGCCAGCCCCAGGCCCATGCCGGGGGTGGCCGATTCGCTTTGGCCGCGTGTGAAGGTGTCGAACAGCTCGTGCTCGCGCCCCTTGAGCGCGGGCGGCAGGCCGGGGCCGTGGTCGCGCACGGCCAGCCACAGGCTGTCGCTGCTGACGCGGGCGTGGATTTCGATGGGCGGCTGGCCGTATTTGGCGGCGTTTTCTAGCAGGTTGACCAGCACGCGCTCAATGAGGGTGGCGTCAAATTCCACCAGGGGCAAATCGGGCGGCAATCGCACCTGCACCGGCTGCCCGGCCAGGGCCGATTGGGCTTGGCGGATGGCGGTGCCCACCACTTCTTCCACCGACTGCCAGTCGCTGCGCAGATGCACCGCGCCGCTTTGCAGCCGGGCCATTTCCAGCAGGTTGCTGACCAGGGTGTGCAATTGCCGCGCCTGCTGGGTCAGGGCTTGCGTCATTTCAAGCTGTTCGGGGCTGAGCGCAGGGGTGGAGGCGTGCAGGGCTTCGGCCAGACCGATCAGGGCGGTCAGCGGCGTGCGCACGTCGTGCGAGATGGCGGCCAGCAGCGCGGTGCGCAGGCTCTCGGAGGCCATTTGCACCAGCGCCTGTTGCGCCACTTCGACGTAATGCACGCGCTCTTGGGCGATGGCGATTTGGCGCGCCAGGGTGTCGAGTTGCTGCAACTGCTCGGGGATCAGCAGCCAGCGCGGCTGCGCCGGTTGTAGCGCCAGCACGCCACGCACGCGCATGGGCGCTTGCAGCGGGCGGTAGTGCCAGCGGCTGGCCGACAGGGTGCTGGTGGCCAGCCCGGCGGGTTGGCCGTTGCGAAAAGCCCAGTCGGCCACGGCGCTGTCAAAGCCGGGCGGCGGCGTGGCGGGCCAAGCCAGTTGGTCGTCGGCCCCGGTCAAGATGACCAGCGCCTGCCCGCCAAAGTTGCTGCGCACGGCGGCTTCGCCCATCTCGGCGACTTGCTCGCTTTGCAGCGCGGACGACAGGTCGCGCGTCAGCTCGAACAGCGAGCGCGCCCGGCGTTCGCGGCTGGCGGCAATGCGGGCCTGAAAACGCAGCCCCGCCGTCAGTTGCCCCGTCAGCAGGCCTACGCCCAGCATGACGGCAAAGGTGAGCAGGTACTGCACATCGCTCACTGCAAACGAAAAGCGCGGCTGCACAAAAAAGAAGTCAAACGCCAGCACGTTGAGCACCGCCGACAGCGCCGCCGCCCGCCCGCCGTGACGGATGGCGACCAGCACCACGCCCAGCAAAAACAGCATGACGATGTTGGCTAGGTCAAAGTAGCGCAGCAACGGGGTGGCCAGCAAAGCGGTGAGCAGACACACCAGCCCGGCCCAAGCGTAGCCAGGCAGGTCGGCCACCCAGGCGCTGGTGGCGTCGTCGTCCAGATTCGGGGCGGTGTGCGGCAGAGCGTGCGTCAGGCGGCGGGCGGCGGCGGTGTGGCCGATTTCGACAATGTCCAGCTCGGGCGCGTGCCGGGCCAGTTGCCGCGTCAGGGTGGGCCGCCAGCGCCAAGCGTGGTGTGGTCGCCCCAGCACCAGCGTGGCGCAGTTGAGTTGCTGGGCCTGGGCCACCAGTTCGGCAGCAATGTCGTGGCCGACCAGCACCGAGGTGGTGCCGCCCAGCTCTTCGGCCAGCTTGAGCACGGCCAGAATGCGGTCGCGCTCGGCGGCGTCCAGGTGCTGCAAGTGCTGGGTTTCGACATAGGTGGCAAACCAGCGCACGTTGAGCTGCCCGGCCAGCCGGGCGGCGGCGCGCACGGTGTGCTCGGCCCCAGCGCGCGCGCCCACGCAGACCAGCAGCGCACCCGAGGTGTTCCAAGCCGGGGTGGCGGTGCGCGACTGCTCAACCCGGTAGTGGCGCACATCGTCTTCCACGCATTGGGCGGTGCGGCGCAGCGCGATTTCGCGCAGGGCCATCAGGTTGCCTTTGCGGAAAAAGTTCTGCGCCGCGCGCTCGGCCTGCTGCGGCAGGTAGACCTTGCCCGCCTGGAGCCGGGTCAGCAGCTCGTCGGGGGTGACATCGACCAGGATGACTTCGTCGGCCTCGTCCAGCACGGTGTCGGGCACGGTTTCGTGGACGCGGATGCCGGTGATGGCCCCGACGGTGCCGTTCAGACTTTCCAGGTGCTGGACGTTGAGCGCCGTCCAAACGTCAATGCCCGCCTCCAGCAGCTCTTGCACGTCTTGCCAGCGTTTGGCGTGGCGCGAACCGGCCACGTTGGCGTGGGCCAGCTCATCGACCAGCAGCACCGCCGGTTGCCGCGCCAGGGCGGCGTCCAGGTCGAACTCGGGCAGCACATGGCTGCGGTAAGCCAGTTGGCGCAAAGGCAACAGGGGCAGGCCCACCAGCAGCGCGGCGGTGTCGTCGCGCCCGTGGGTTTCGACCACGCCCACCACCACCTCGCGCCCCAACTGGTGTTCGCGCTGGGCGGCGCTGAGCATGGCGTAGGTCTTGCCCACCCCGGCACTGGCCCCGAAGTAGATGCGCAGCTTGCCGCGTGCGGCGCGCGCCTCCTCATGGCGCAGCTGGGCCAGGAGCTGGTCGGGGTCGGGGCGCGCGTCAGGGCGCAGGTCGGGGCGCGGATCGGGGCTGGGGGCCATGTTGGGTCGGTCAGTGCAGGGCGTCTAGCGCCAGATTGAGGTTCAGCACGTTCACCCGCGCCTCGCCCAACAGGCCCAGCCAGGGCGCTTCGGTGTGGGTCGCGACCAAGGCTTGCACTTGGCTGGGCAGCAGCTTGCGGCTGCGAGCCACGCGGTTGACTTGGTACAGCGCCGCCGCTGGGCTGATGTGCGGATCAAGCCCGCTGGCCGAGGCGGTGACCAAATCCACCGGCACCGGGGCGCTGTTGCCGGGGTCGGCGGCACGCAGGGCGGCGACCCGGCCCTGGACGGCGTCCGCCAGAGCCGGGTTCAGCGGCCCCAGGTTAGAGCCGCTGGACGCCGTGCCGTTGTTGGGCATGGGGCCGGTGGCCGAGGGTCGGCTCCAGAAGTGGCCGGGGTCGGCAAAGTTTTGGCCGATGAGCACCGAGCCCACGGGCTTGCCACCCTGCATCACCAAGCTGCCCGCCGCCTGTTGCGGAAACAGCGCTTGCGCCAGCCCGGTGACCAGCAGGGGGTAGGCCACGCCGGTCAGCAGCGTCAGCGCCAGCAAGATCAGCAGCGCGGGCCGCAGCGTGGCTGTGATCGTGGTCGTGATTGTTTTGAATGCCATGTTCATGATGAAACCTCAAACCAGGTGCAAAGCCACCAGCAACACATCAATCAGCTTGATGCCGACAAAAGGCACCACCAAGCCGCCCAAACCGTAGATCAGCAGGTTGCGCCGCAGCAGCACCGCCGCGCCCACCGCCCGGTAACGCACGCCCTTGAGTGCCAGCGGAATCAAAAAGATGATGACCAGCGCATTGAAGATCACCGCCGACAAGATCGCCGAGTTGGGGCTGCCCAGCGCCATGACGTTGAGCGCGCCCAGTTGCGGGTAGGTCACCACGAACATGGCCGGGATGATGGCAAAGAACTTGGCCACGTCGTTGGCAATCGAGAAGGTGGTCAGCGCGCCGCGCGTCATCAGCAGCGCCTTGCCGGTTTCCACCACCTCCAGCAGCTTGGTCGGGTTGGAGTCCAAGTCCACCATGTTGGCCGCTTCTTTGGCTGCTTGGGTGCCGCTGCCCATTGCCACGGCGACATCGGCCTGGGCCAGGGCGGGCGCATCGTTGGTGCCGTCGCCGGTCATGGCGACCAGACGGCCTTCGCTTTGGTAGTCGCGGATCAGCTTGAGCTTGGCCTCGGGCGTGGCTTCGGCCAAAAAGTCGTCCACCCCGGCTTCGGCGGCAATGGCGGCGGCGGTGAGCTTGTTGTCGCCAGTAATCATCACCGTCTTGATGCCCATGCGGCGCAGCTCGGCAAAGCGATCCTTGATGCCGGTCTTGACGATGTCTTTCAGCTCAATCACGCCCAGGGCGCGTGCGCCATCAGCCACCACCAGCGGCGTGCTGCCGCGCCGGGCGGCTTCTTCAGCGGCGTGGATCAGTTGCGGCGGTAGCTGCCCGCCCAGCGCCTCGATGTGGCGGCGGATGGCGTCCACCGCGCCCTTGCGGATCAAGCGGGTCTGGCCCACTTCGGCCCCGGCCCCAGCCAC
>CALMOI010000364.1 GCA_937871735.1 uncultured Comamonadaceae bacterium | reverse complement strand
TGCTCATCGTCATCGTTTTCATAATCAATGACAGAACAGCATCAAACTCCACCCGCCCAAAATCCAGCTAATCGGTCAGCAAAGCCTGTGTGACGTAGGGTTGTAGCGCAATAGGAATGTTCACACTCTCGCCAGCAAAACTCTGCTGTATGGCATAACTGATTTTGTTGATATTGCTGCGGTCTTGGGGATCAAACAAAGGGGTGGCAATGTCTCGCACCGAGTCGCCCCCAAAGTAGCGAATGCCCTCTTGCCCTTTGGCCCCGCTCCACTCGTAGCCCAAAAACTGCTGTTGTGCTTTGTTGTCGCTGGGACCTTTGACCAACAGCACGGGGGCTGGATTGCTGGCAGCCAGCAGGTAATAGAACAGCTTGGTTTGCTCGCGCTCACGGCAAAACTTGGCAAAGCGCTGGGCCAATTCAATCTGCTGACTTTCAGTGTTTTGTTTTTGAAAGTCTTTGCTGGCGATGCGCTTTTTAGTCTCATTGGTATCGTCAAATGCACGACGGTAATCTTTGAAAATGTCGGTGGCCAAAAGTTCAGCACTGGGCTGGCCTTGCAACAAGGTGGCGTAGTGCTCAAAGCCCACGCCAATGTGTGCGCAGTACTGCCATACAACGTCCAAGTCTTGGTATTCGCCGCCACTGCTTTGGACTTCGGCAGCCCAATCTTCAAAATAGTCTTGAACGCGGTTGGCAAAGTGTTGGGCCGCTTCGGGGCGCTGGCTTTTGCGGCGCATGAAAAGCACCACGGTGTTTGTGCCAGTTTTGCCAAAAGTGCTACCGCCCAGTTCCGTGATGGCGATAAGGTCAAAATATTTGAGCAAGATTTGCCGCGTTGCAATGTGCATACCGTCGGTGTTGCTAAGGATGGAGCTGGGCACAATCACACCCATCACAGCACCGGGTCTTAAGAGCTGCTGCGCCCGCTCCAAAAAGAAGCATTGCACGTTTTTGTTGCCCAGGTCATTTGCATTGGCCAACAAGGTGTAACGCTCGCGCTCTTCTTCGGGCACGGTTTGCAAAAAGTCTTCTACCGCAAACGGGGGGTTTGCAACCAAGATGTCGTGCCCCGCTTCGGCTATCTCGGGGTGGCGCACCAAGGCATCGGCATCCAGGATGTGGATGTCGTTAAACCCGTACATGAAGGCCGACACTTTGGCCACTTTGGCTAGGCGATCTTCTTTCTCAATGCCGTAAATGCGTTCAAACCACTTGCTGGTGTTGCTTTGTTGTTTGTGTGCTTGTAACAGCGCTGGAAGTTGAGCTGCGTATTCAGTCAAAAAATGGCCCGAACCGCAGGCGTAATCAATCGCCTTGAGCGGTTCACTGCTTTGGACAATGAGCTGCTCCAGCGGCAAACTACTCACAATGAATTTGCAAATTGGTACAGGGGTGAAGAACTGACCTTCGCTTTGTTTAATTCCGTTGTCTAGAAAATACTCGAACATGTCGCCCAAAAACTGGTTTTGACTGCTGCCGGTGAGGCGGTAGCCTTGCCACATTTGAATAATTTCTATCAGGATTTTTGCGTTTCTATCAAAATAGGTTTGGTTAAAAACTTTGATGAATTCAAAGTCCATGCCTTTGAAGAATTTGAGCTCACGAAACAGTCGTTTGATTTCATCTTTGACGGCGCTGCGTTTTTTCTTGAAAGGCCAAAATGCTTTATCAATATCAGCACTACTGACATAAACAATATCTTGATTCAGAAAGCGCTGCATGCCTGTTTTGTAAAGGGCCTGTAGGCGATCCACTAAGTCGTAGTAGTTATCGTAGGCAATACCTTTCCAATAAAACATCAGATCGTCTGGATTTTCCATTTCATCCACAATCTTGCAAACAAACAGATTAACCAGTACCTCAAACGCATTTTCTCTGCGCGAGACATTGTGTTTTCGCAAGATGGTACGAAAATGATGGTATTTTCCTTTGATATCTGAGGCATTCAGGGCAACGGTATCGTCGCTCAAGGTGTATTTGCTCTTGCCAATTTGATAGGGATGAATATTGCCTTCAAAAATACCAACTTCGGTGAATTCTTGTCGGTAAGTATCTTTCCAGGCCTTGAAGCGTTCTTTGGCGTTGGTAGCCTCTTTAAAAGATTGCGCCTTGGGCTGGTCTTGCAAAATTTGTGGGTTGTCTTTGACGCTGATGATGCG
>CALMOI010000363.1 GCA_937871735.1 uncultured Comamonadaceae bacterium | reverse complement strand
GTCGTTGCGCGCCAGGTCGATCAGCATCACGTGCTCGGCACGCTCCTTGGGGTCGGCAATCAGCTCCACCTCGGCGGCCTTGTCCAGCTCGGGCGTGGCGCCGCGCGGGCGGGTGCCGGCCAGGGGGCGGATGGTGACTTTGGTGGCTGGCTTGTCGCCAGCCGTGATTTGTTCTTGTCTGACCAGAATCTCGGGCGACGCCCCCACCACGTGGAAGTCACCAAAGTTGTAGAAGTACATGTACGGGCTGGGGTTCAGCGTGCGCAGCGCGCGGTACAGGCTGAGCGGCGAGGCGGTGAAGCGCTTCTTGATGCGTTGGCCCACCTGCACCTGCATGAAGTCGCCGCCGGCAATCATTTCCTTGGCGCGCTCCACGGCGGCGATGTAGTCGGCCTTGGCAAAGTCGCGCTGGGCCTCAAAACTTTGCGAGGGTTTGATGTCAGGTGCGCTCACGGCCTGGGCCAGCTTCGCTTTCAATTCAGTCAGCCGGGCCTGGCCAACGGCATAGGCATCGGGTGCAGCAGGGTCCACATAGACCATGAGGTGCAGCTTGCCCGAGAGGTTGTCGATGACGGCCAGCTCCTCGCACTGCAGCAGCAGGATGTCGGGCGTGCCCAGCTCGTCGGGCGGGCAGGTGCTTTGCAGCTTCTTCTCGATGTAGCGCACCGCGTCGTAACCAAAGTAACCGGCCAGACCGCCGCAAAAGCGCGGCATGCCGGGCTGCAGGGCCACCTTGAAGCGCTGCTGGTACTGGGCGATGAAGTCCAGCGGGTTGGCGGTGGAGGTTTCCACCACCACGCCATCCGTCACCACCTCGGTGCGGGCCGCCTCGCCAAAACCGCTGGCGCGCAGCAGCGTGCGTGCGGGCAGGCCGATGAAGCTGTAGCGGCCAAAGCGCTCACCGCCCACCACCGATTCCAGCAAAAAGCTGTGGGCTGCAGGTTCGGCGGCGCCATCGGCACGGGCCAGTTTCAGGTACAGGGAGAGCGGGGTTTCCAGGTCGGCAAAGGCCTGGGTGGTCAGGGGGATGCGGTTGTAGCCTTGCGCGCGCAGCGCATGGAACTCGGATTCGGTCATGGGGACGGGGCCTCTCAAATCACACTGTCATTGGTGGCTGGCAGCCAGGGCTGCAGCGACAAAGGGTGCGCGCAATAGATCGGAGGGGAATCCGTGCCACTTGACCGCGCAAAGCTCAGGAACCGTGCGCGTTGGCCGCACTGAATGGCGGCCGGCAGGTGTTAGAGCCCAGGCACAACAGACGAGGTACGCCAGGGCCAGGCTCCCCGGTCGCTAAGACCCATTCTGCTGATGTGGTGGATAAACATGCGTGCCAGTGTAGCAAACCCGACAAGCCGATCGGAAAGCAGACAAATTCACGTCACCCGCAGAAACCCTGATGTACATTGAGAGTGGGCGTTGCAAAATCTCGTTACACAAAAAAGAACGATCGTTCTATTAAGGATTTTCTTCATGACACTCAAGCACTTCTTTGCTGCCGCACTGACCACGGCATTGCTGGCAACGCCGCTGGCGCAGGCGGCGACGCAAGAAATTCATGGCATCAAGGTGGAAGACAGCACCATGGTGGGCGGCACCAAGCTGCTGCTCAATGGTGCGGGTACCCGTTACAAAGGGCCTTTCAAGGTCTATGTGGGTGATCTGTACACCAGCAAGAAGGTGAATTCACTGGACGAGTTGATGGCGGCCCCAGGCCCCAAGCGCCTGACCATGACCTTTCTGCGCGAAATTGAAGCCGGGCCCTTTGGCAAGCTGCTGACCCGCGGCGTGGAAGACAATGTGCCCAAGAACGAAATGTCCAAGCTGGTCCCCGGGCTGATCCGCATGGGCGACATCTTCACCACCAACAAGGTGCTGGTACCGGGCGACGTGATCACGCTGGACTGGATTCCGGGCACCGGCATGGTGGTCACCGCCAAGGGCAAAGTGCAGGGCGAGCCCTTCACGGAACCCGAGTTCTACAAAGCCATCATGTCGATCTGGTTCGGCCCGGTGCCGGCCGACTTCAAACTCAAGGACGCCTTGTTGGGTCAAAAATAAGCCCCCACACCGGTTCTGCGAAAGGCCTGCAGCGTCCGCGCTGCAGGCCTTTTTTTGCCCTTTTGCGCGCGCATCCCCCTTTCGGGGGATGACAAGCCTGCACGCAGCCTGTAGTCTGGGCGCCGAGTAAGCCTTCTGACAGTGACACCACTTGGAGACTGCGCGATGAAACTCAGCCTGAAACTGCCCCTGGCCTTTGCGATTGCCCTGGCCCTGCTGTTTGTGGGGGGGATGTTCGGCATCAGCACCCTCAACAGCGCCGTGGGAACCTACCAAAACGACGTGCTGGGCCACGTGGCTGCCAACAAAAAGGC
>CALMOI010000362.1 GCA_937871735.1 uncultured Comamonadaceae bacterium | reverse complement strand
CTAGCTTGTTAGCAATATGCCCTTGAGGGCACATTAGGGGCCACCACCGTGAACCACGCCATCAACACCTCCATCGCCACGCAAGGCTACAGCCCTCGCATCTGCTTCACTGACGATGTCGATTCGCAGGCTGAGGCGTTGGGCTACAAGCCTTGGGGGCAGCGCTACGACCAACTGTCTTCGGGGCGCTTTGCGGGATCGATTCAAGAAATCACCTTGCCCTCGGTCACGCTGATGCGTGAAACCAGCAACCGCGTGCTGCTGCAAAAAGGCTGCACGCCAGAGGGCGTGTTTGCGATTGGTTCGGTGCTCAGCTTCACTGAAAACGGCTACCACTGCGGCGATGTGATGCGTACACGGTCGGCCGCCTTGCTTGACCCCTTGACCGAATTTGAGATCCGCACACCCGAAACCTTTGATCTGGTGGCGGCAGTCTTCACGCCAGAGGTGCTGTGTGCTTACGTGGATGACCCGCAAATCGACCACGAAGAACTGGCGTACATGCTGCGCACCAGCGCCAAAATCATCGCTCCAGAGCACAGCAGTGAGTTGGCTGATTTTCTGCTGCACGCTTTTGAAAGCAGCATGGAAACGCCCGAAATATTGCTGGCACGGGTCAGCTTCAAGCAGTTTTCGGAAGAGTTCTACACCCTGTTGTGTGACACCGTAGAGGCGGGGCAGAACCACCCTCGGCAAGCTGTTTGCCCCAATCGCGAGCGCATCGTGCGCCGTTTTCGGGCGTTCTTGGACGCTTGCCCCGAAGCTGCGCTCAGCATTGCCGACATCTGCGACGAAGTCGGCGTGACGCGGCGCACCCTGCAAAACGCCACGCAAGAAGTGTTTGGCATCTCGCCCCAGCATTACCTGAAGGCGATTCGGCTGAATGCTTTGCGCCGGGCGCTCAAGCTGCGTGACCCGCGCCGTGAATCGATTGGCGATGTGGCTGCACGCTGGGGGTTTTGGCATTTGTCGCAGCTGGCGCAAGACTATCGCAAGCTGTTTGGCGAACTGCCATCGCAAACACCCTGCATTCATTTGTCCTGAACGCACGGCTGCGGCCTCACTTTTTCCAATTCTTGATACAGCTCAAAGCAAGGCCGCCCAGATACTGACCTCACGCTCTACAACGAGTCTCACGAGGTCAGAACATGAAGAGAATCTACAAGCAGCTGGGGCTGCTGACGCTGCCACTTGCCCTGGCCGCACCCCTTGCAAGCGCAGGCCCCAAGCCCTCAGCGCCTTTGCCTGAAGAGCAGATCGCCGTTGAACGCTTGCCAGCGCACGACGGCAACCGTCTGTACGTCAGCGACTTTGCCTTCACGCACATGGTCGATGGTCGCATGCATGTGTTAGATGGCAAGGCCGGGCGCTACCTGGGCATGATCAACACCGGCTTTGGCGGGTTGACCACGGTGGCACCCGATGGCTCGGCGGTCTACGTGGCCACCACTTACTACTCACGTCTTTATCGGGGTCAGCGCGCCGATGTGGTGGAAATTCACGATCCGCAGACGCTGGCTTTGCTCGCTGAAATCGACGTGCCGCCCAAGCGCGCCCAAGCTGCTACCTACCGCAGCTTGTTGGTGCCCAGCAGCGATGGCCGCTTCTTGTATGTGCAAAACGCGACCCCGGCCACTTCGGTGACGGTGGTTGATTTGGCCAGCCGCAAGTTCGCCAGCGAAATTCAAACCCCCGGCTGCTGGTCGATTCAAGTGTGGCCGCAAGGGCACCGCTTCTCGGCCATTTGCGGCGACGGCACGCTGCTGACCGTGACTTTGGACGACAACGGCCAAGCCGTGAGCCGCGAGCGCAGCGCCAAGTTCTTCGACCCTGACAAAGATCCGATTTACATCCACCCCGAGATGTATGGCGACCAGCGTTACTACGTATCCTACAACGGCAATGTGTACACGGTGCTGCTGGCGGGTGACAAGCCTGAGTTCATGCCGACGTGGTCGTTGCTGGATGCGCGTGACCGCAAACAAGCTTGGCGACCGGGGGGCATGCAAGTGTCGGCGCTGCA
>CALMOI010000361.1 GCA_937871735.1 uncultured Comamonadaceae bacterium | reverse complement strand
GGGGGCGGTGGGCAAGGTGTTCATGCCGACGATGGTGGCCGGGTGCGGCGCGCTGGTCTTGAACGGAAACGACATCGGCCAGCATCGTCTAAAAAATACCCAGTCGGCAGCACTAGACTGCGCGCCATGACCGCCGCCATCTCGCCCCACACCAGCAGCCGTTTGTGGCTACCGCGCAGCACCTTGTCCGCTTGCCTGCGCGCCGTCATGACCCGCACCACCGTGGGCGCGGACTTGAGCGTGGCCCAGCGCTACAACCACTTTCCGGCCACGCCGCTGTGCAGCTTGGCCTTGTGGTGGCAGGGCTGCGGGCAGGTCTTGCCGCCGGACAGCCCCAGCAGCTCTGCGCCGCCTGTGTCATCGACCGCTTTGCCCCGTCTGCTGCTGGCCGGGCCATCGACTCGCCCGGCGGTGAGCTGGAACCCCGGCCCCATCCGGGCGGTGATGGTGCTGATCCAGCCCGACGCGCTGCACCGCTTGACCGGGCTGGACGTGGCCGACTGGGTCAACCGCTGGGACGACGCCCGCGCCGTGCTGCCCGCCGACTGGCTGGCGCTGTGCCAGTCTTTGCTGGACGACGCCGACGCTGACGACGCAACCCACGTTAAGCGGCTGCAAGACTTTCTGGAGCCGCGCTGGCAAGCCGTGCGCCCCGGCTGGCCCATGCAGGCGCAGCGCTATGGCGACTGGGCACAGTCGCTGGCGCTGCACGCCGCCCTGTCCGCGCCGGGGCGCAGCCTGCGCCAGATGGAGCGGCGCATCAAGCGCTGGGCCGGACTGCCGCTGCGCGAGCTGCGCGGCCTGGGCCGATCCGAGCAAGCCTTTTTCAACACCCTGGCCGCCACCGAAAACGGCCCGCCCAACTGGGCCGAACTGGCCGACGCCAGCGGCTACGCCGACCAGTCGCACCTGTGCCGCGCAACCCGCCGCGTCACCGGCTTCAGCCCCGACGAGCTGTACCGCCGCATCCTAGCCGACGAGAGTTTTTGGGGCTATCGGCTGTGGCAGTGAGGGGGCTGGACACCACAATCCTGGCTTCTATCCCCGTCATCAGGATGCGCCCATGCAACTCACCCCCGCCCTCAAAGGCTACCCCCACAACGCCCCGCCGCTGACCCCCGCCACCATCGCCGCGCAGGGCTGGAACGTGCTGGCGGGCGATTTGCCGCTGCCGCTGGCGCTGATCCGGCGCGGTGCGCTGGCGCACAACTTGGGCTGGATGCAGCGGCATGTGGCGCAGGCTGGGGTGGACTTGGCCCCGCACGGCAAAACGACGATGTCACCCGAGCTGCTGGCTGAGCAACTGCGCGCCGGGGCTTGGGGCATCACCTTCGCCACGGTCTGGCAACTGGCGCAGGGCGTGGCGGCGGGCGTGGGCCGGGCTTTGATCGCCAACCAAGTGGTGCAGGCCGCCGACCTGCGCCAGCTCGCCCAACTGCGGGCGGCGCAGCCCGGTTTGCGCGCGCCCTTTTTTGTCGATGCGCCCGAGCAGGTCGAACTGGTCGAGGCGCTGCACCTGCCCGAGCCGTTGGAAGTGTTGATGGAGCTGGGCCTGGACGGGGGCCGTACCGGCTGCCGCAGCGCCGAGCAAGCCCTGGCGCTGGCCCAGCGCATCCACGCCAGCCCGGCGCTGCGGCTGGTCGGCATCGCCACCTACGAAGGGCTCTGGGCCAAGGGCGATGACGCCCACGACGCCGCGATGGTCGAGCAGCTCATGGCCCGCGTCCACACCCTGGCCCAAGCCTGCGATGCGGCAGGCTGGTTCGAGACGGACGAAGTGCTCATCACCGCCGGTGGCTCTGCCGTGTTCGATCTGGTCAGTCGTGCGCTGCGCCCTGCGCTCAGCCGTCCGGTGCGTGGTTTGCTGCGCTCGGGCTGCTACTTGACGCACGATGACGGCTTTTACCGCCGCTTGGTGCAGCACGTCGATCAGCGCCTGGGCTGCGACGGCCAGGGCTTGCGCGCCGCGCTCGAAGTCTGGGCCGTGGTGCAAAGCTGCCCCGAACCGGGGCTGGCGCTGCTGGGCGTGGGCAAGCGCGACCTGTCGTTCGACATGGGCCTGCCCGTGCCGCTGAAATTCAGCCCGGCGGGCAGCACGCAGGCTCAAAGCGCCCCCGCCGACTGGCAAATCACCGCCTTAAACGACCAGCACGCCTACCTGCGCTGGCCCCCCGGCGCAAGCGCCCCGCGTATCGGCGACCGCGTGGGCTTAGGCATCTCGCACCCCTGCACCACCTTCGACAAATGGCGCTGGATGCCGCTGGTGGACGAGGGCTACACCGTGACCGGGGCGATCACCACGCGGTTTTGAGCGGTCGCATCAACTCCACGCTGCCATGCAGCCATCTGCCGTGGGCTAGGTTAGAGTCAACTCACTATTGCACGTGGGGTGGCGTGCGCTCAGAGCATCCGCGCCAGCAAAGCGCCTTCGCTGGGGCCGCCCAGCGGCACGAACACGCGCAGCGGGTTGCCTTGGGCCACGGCGATGGCTTGGCCGTCGAGGTTTTGCATCGCATCCAAGGTGATGGTGCGGTTGCCGCTGGGGTGTATCACCTCCACGCGGTCGCCCACGGCGAAGCGGTTTTTGGTTTCGACTTCGGCCCAGCCATCGGCGCGCACCGATTTGACTTCGCCCACAAACTGGCTGCGGTACGCCTCAGAGTGGCCGGTGATGTAGTTTTGGTAGTCGTTCATCGGGCGGCGCTCCAAAAAGCCCGAGGTGTAGCCGCGATTGGCCAGACCTTCTAGTTCCAGCATCAGCTCGGGGTTGAAGGGGCGACCGGCCATTGCGTCATCAATGGCGCGGCGGTAGACCTGCGCGGTGCGGGTGACGTAGTACTGGCTCTTGGTGCGGCCTTCGACCTTGAGCGAATCGACGCCGATCTTGACCAACCGCTCGACGTGCTCGACGGCGCGCAAGTCCTTGCTGTTCATGATGTAGGTGCCGTGCTCGTCTTCCATGATGGGCATGAGCTGGCCGGGGCGGCCCGCTTCTTCCAGCAGGTACACCTTGTCGGCGGCGGGGTGGCGGGGGCTGCCACCGCAGGCGGCAAAGGCGCTTTCGGCCTGCTGCTGTTCCTGGGCAAAGCTGAAGTCGTTTTCCAGCTTCAGCGGGATCACGTCGCCGCTGTCGGTG
>CALMOI010000360.1 GCA_937871735.1 uncultured Comamonadaceae bacterium | reverse complement strand
ATATTTTCCAGTTCCCAATCGCGCAGTTGCTCCGACAAGGCGCTGGCGGGGCCGCAATCCATGCCAGTTTCTTCTTGCACCTCGCGAATGGCGGTGGCGCGCCAGTCTTCGGTCACGAAATCTTTGCTGCCGGTGACGGACTGCCAAAAATCGCCGCCCTGCCCGTCGCCACCCGTGCGGCGTATCAGCAGCACCTCCAGCGCCGGGGTGTGAATCACCACCAGCACCGATTCGGGGATTTTGAGGCGGCTCACTCGCCCAAGTAGGCTGCGCGCACTTTGGGGTCGTCCAGCATTTGGCGGGCGGGGCCGGTCATGGTGATCAAGCCAGACTCCATCACATAGCCCCGGTCGGCAATCGCCAAGGCGCGGCTGGCGTTTTGCTCCACCAGCAGCACGGTCACGCCTTGGGCATACACGTCGCGCACCACTTCAAAGATCTTGTCCACCATGATGGGCGACAGACCCATGCTGGGCTCGTCCAAGAGCAGCACTTTGGGGCGGCTCATCAAGGCGCGGCCCATCGCCAGCATTTGCTGCTCGCCGCCGCTCATGGTGCCCGCGAGCTGGTCTTTACGCTCTTTCAGGCGCGGGAACAGGGTGAACACCTTGTCGATGTCAGCCTCAATTTCCGGCTTGTCGGTGCGGATGTACGCGCCCATTTGCAGGTTTTCGGTGATGGTCATGCGCGTGAAAATGCCGCGCCCTTCCGGCACCATCGCCAAGCCTTGCTTGACCAAATCCCACGGGCCTTGGCCTTTGATGCTTTTGCCCAGGTACTCGATGTCGCCATCGCCAAAAGGCAGCAGGCCGGTGATGGCTTTCATGGTGGTGGTTTTGCCCGCACCGTTGGAGCCGATCAGCGAGACCAGCTCGCCCTCGCGCACTTCAAAGTCCACGCCTTTGACGGCTTGAATGCCGCCGTAGGCTACTTTCAGCCCTTTGATTTTCAGTAATGTGGCTGCCATGGTGTCAGTGTCCTCCGGTGCCCAAATAGGCTTCGATCACTTTGTCGTTGCGTTGCACTTCGGCGGGCGTGCCTTCGGCGATTTGCTTGCCGTAGTCCAGCACGGTCACGCGGTCGCACAGGCCCATCATGAGTTTCACGTCGTGCTCAATGATGAGGATGGTGCGGTTGTCGTTGCGGATGCGGTCGATCAGTTCGCGCAGCATCACTTTTTCAGTGGCGTTCATGCCAGCGGCGGGCTCGTCCAAGGCGATGAGCTGCGGGTCGGTGGCCAGCGCACGGGCAATTTCCAAGCGGCGTTGGTCGCCGTAGCTCAGAGTGCGGGCTTTGAAGTCGGCGTATTTACCGATGCCCACGTACTCCAGCAGCTCGCGGGCGCGCTCGGTGATTTGCGCTTCTTCGGCCTTGAAGCCGGAGGTGCGAAACATCGCGCCCAGCAAACCCGAGTGGGTGCGCACGTGGCGGCCTACCATCACGTTTTCCAGCGCGGTCATCTCGGCAAACAGGCGAATGTTCTGGAAAGTGCGTGCAATGCCCGCTTTAGCCACCTCATGCACCGCTTTGGGTTGGTAAGGTTGCCCAGCCAGCTCAAAGCTGCCGCTGTCCGGGGTGTACAAGCCGGTGATCACGTTGAAAAACGTGGTCTTGCCCGCGCCGTTGGGGCCAATCAGGCCATAAACCTGACCGCGTTGGATGGTGATGCCCACATCCGACAAGGCTTGCAGGCCGCCAAAGCGCTTGGAAATACCGGCGACTTTCAAAACTGGAACTTGCATAGGTCGCTCTCCTTACTGGCTGTGCAGGGCTTTGCCGTGCTCGGGTGACGGCCACAGGCCACGCGGGCGCAGCAGCATGATGATGATCATGGCCAGCGCAATCAAGAGCTGGCGCAAGATGGCCGCGTCCAAGCGTCCGTCGGTCATGGCTTGCAGCGGGCTGGCCACATAGCGCAGCACCTCGGGCAGCGCCGACAGCAGCACCGCACCCAAAATCACGCCCGGCAAGTGGCCCAGACCGCCCAGCACCACCATCGCCACAATCATCACCGACTCCATCAGGCTGAACGACTCGGGCGAGACGAAGCCTTGGAAGGCACCGAACATCACGCCCGACACGCCGCCAAAAGTAGCGCCCATGCCGAACGCCAGCAGCTTGAGGTTGCGGGTGTTGATGCCCATTGCTTTGGCGGCAATCTCGTCTTCACGAATCGCCATCCAAGCGCGGCCGATGCGCGACAGTTGCAGCCGATAGCTGATCAAGATACTGAACAGCACCAGCACCAAGAACAAATAGTAGTACTGCGACACCGAGGCCAGTTGGTAGTCGCCCAGTTGCAAGGGTCGGCCCAAATCCAGCCCAAAGAACTTGAGCGAGTCGATTTGCCCCAGCCCTTTGGGGCCGTTGGTGATGTTGACTGGCTGATCCAAGTTGTTCAAAAACACGCGGATGATTTCACCAAAACCCAGCGTCACGATGGCCAAGTAGTCGCCGCGCAGCTTGAGTGTGGGCGCGCCCAGCAGCACGCCACATAATCCGGCCAGCCCAGCTCCGATGGGAATGATGAGCCACAGCGGGGTGTGCAACCCCTCGGGGAACATCTCGGCCAGCATGGGAAAGGTGTCGGTCAAGTGCGGCGAAGCCAGCAAGCCGTAGGTGTAGGCCCCGACGGCAAAAAATGCCACATAGCCCAAGTCCAGCAGACCGGCGTAGCCGACCACAATGTTCAGGCCAATGGCCAGCAGCACATACAAGAGCGCCATGTCGGCAATACGCACCCACGCATTGCCAAAGCTTTGCAGCAGCAGCGGCAGCACCAGCAGGCCCAAGGCCGACAAGGCGAAAGTCAAAGTTTTGTTCGATTTCATAGTCAGGCTCCTCCGGGGTCAGGCGCGGTCGGCCACACGTTCGCCAAGCAGACCAGAAGGCCGCAGCGTGAGCACCACAATCAGCACGATGAAGGCGAAGATGTCAGCGTAGTGGCTGCCCAGCACACCACCCGTCAAGTCACCGATGTAGCCTGCGCCAATCGACTCGATCAGACCCAGCAAAATGCCGCCCACCACGGCTCCGGCCAAATTGCCAATGCCGCCAAACACTGCTGCCGTGAAGGCTTTGAGGCCCGGCAAAAAGCCCATCGAGTGCTGCACCGTGCCGTAGTTGGAGGCGTACATCATCCCGGCGATGGTGGCCAGCACCGCACCAATCACGAAGGTGGCCGAAATCACCATATCGGGCTTCACGCCCATCAACCCGGCCACACGCGGGTTCTCAGCGGTAGCGCGCATGGCACGGCCCAAGCGAGTGTGGTTAACCAGCCAAGTCAGCACTGCCAGCGACACCGCTGTCAGGCCCAAGATCATGATTTGTGTGGGCGTGATCACCGCACCGGCCAAGTCAATCGGCGTGTTGGGCAGCAGCGTGGGATAGGGTTTGGGATTGGGTTTCCAGATGATCATCGCCAGCGTTTGCAGCAAGATCGACATGCCAATCGCCGTGATCAGCGGGGCCAGCTTGGGGCTGTTGCGCAACGGGCGATAGGCGACTTTTTCAATCACGAAGTTCAGCGAAGCGGCCACGACGCAGGAAATCAGCATCGCCACCAGCAAGATCAGCCAGCCGGGCAAACCGGGCATGGCTTCTTGCATCCAACCAATCAGCGTCCAACTGGTGAGCGCACCCACCATCAGCACCTCGCCGTGCGCGAAGTTGATCAAGTTGATGATGCCGTACACCATCGTGTAACCCAGCGCCACCAAGGCATACATGCTCCCTAGCACCAAGCCGTTGATGATCTGTTGCAGCAAGATGTCCATGCAGCGTTTCTCCAATCCAAATGAGATATCGACCTTGACTGCGGCTCTGACGCTTGTCAGAAATCCGCCCATACCACCCTAGCAAAAAACCCGCCAAGGAGTAGGCCAAAGCGGGCTGAGGGAAAATTTTAGACTTTTGTTGCAAACAGGCAACACGTAGAACTACGTAGATCGACCGGCCTCCTCGTCCCACTTTTTCAGCAGTGCGAGCTTTTCACCAATTTTGCCTTCCAAGCCGCGCGGCACAGGTTGATACCAGGTGGGCTCAGGCATGCCGTCAGGCAGATAGGTTTCACCCGCAGCATAGGCGTTGGGTTCATCATGGGCGTAACGGTATTCATGCCCGTGACCCAGTTCTTTCATGAGCTTGGTGGGCGCATTGCGCAAATGAACCGGCACTTCACGGCTTTTGTCTTGTTTCACAAAAGCACGGGCTTCGTTATAAGCCTTATAACCCGCATTACTCTTGGCGGCAACCGCCAAATAAATCACCGCCTGGCCCAATGCCAATTCACCTTCAGGGCTGCCTAAACGCTCAAAAGTTAATGCCGCATCATTGGCAATTTGCATCGCACGCGGGTCGGCCAAGCCGATGTCTTCCCACGCCATGCGCACAATGCGCCGGGACAAGTAGCGCGGATCAGCACCGCCGTCCAGCATACGGCACAGCCAGTACAAGGCCGCGTCAGGGTTGGAGCCACGCACCGACTTGTGCAAGGCTGAGATTTGGTCGTAGAAGTTGTCGCCGCCCTTGTCAAACCGGCGGCTGTTCAGCGCCAAGGCATTTTGAATAAATTCGGCATGGATATGAGTAATGCCCGCTGCGCCCGCTGCTGCATTGCATTGCTCTAGCAAATTTAAAAATCGGCGTGCATCGCCATCGGCATAACTAATAATGGTATTGACTGCGGCTTCGTCAAATTGCAGGTGACTGAGGGCTGATTTCTGCACCTTGGTCAATAACAACTTCAATTCATCGTCAGTCAGCGATTTCAGGACATAAACCTGCGCCCGCGACAGCAAGGCTGAATTCACTTCAAACGATGGGTTTTCAGTGGTCGCGCCAATAAAAGTGACCAAGCCGCTTTCGGTATACGGCAGCAGCGCGTCTTGCTGGCTTTTGTTGAAGCGGTGAATTTCATCGACAAACAAAATCGTGCGCTTGCCTTGCGCCAGGTTGTGCTGCGCCTGCTCCATCGCGGCCCGAATGTCTTTCACGCCCGAAAACACCGCCGACAGCGCGATGAACTCGCACGCAAACGCATGGGCCGTGAGCCGCGCCAGCGTGGTTTTGCCCACGCCGGGTGGCCCCCAGAAGATCATGGAGTTCGGTTTTCCGGACAGAAAAGCCAATTTCAACGGTTTTCCGTCTCCCAACAGGTGGGTTTGCCCGATGACATCGTCCAGCACTTGAGGCCGCAGCAGCTCGGCCAAGGGCGCGACCGGCGCTTGCGTGAACAGATCAGTCATGGCGCTTCGCGGCCCAACTCACTGCCGAACCACGTCCGCCCCCTGCGGCGGTCGAAACACGAAGGTGGTGGCGGGCAAGGCGGGGTTCATCTCAAAGTTGCTGAAGGTGAGCACCGAACGCTGACCAAAGCTGTCTTGCACGTCCAGCACCGCCAGATCAGCACCCCGGAAACCTAGGCGCACGCTTTGCAACTGGCCGTCGCGCAGCTTGGGCGTGGCTTGCGCCCATTGCAGGCCATCTTTGTCGGGCGCAGCTTGGAGGGTGAAATCTGCCTCCAGCGCCTTCAAATCAGGGGCGGCGGCAATCAACGCGGCAGGCGTGCTGCCCAGCACTTGTGCTTGCTTGCGGGTGCTGACTTGGTTCAAGTCCACGTCATACAGCCACAGCGTTTGCCCATCAGCGACGATGACTTGCTCAAACGGCTTTTGGTAAACGAAGCGGAAATGCCCGGGCCGCTCGAACTCAAAGCGCCCGGTCGAGGTCTTGCTGCGCCCGGCAACGCCCTCTTTGGGCGGCGCGGTCACGACCTGCGTGAACGTGGCGCGGCCCGATCTCGCGGTTTTGACGAAATTCTCCAAGCTGTCTAGGCCCGAAGCGTGAGCCGCCACAGCGCCCCACAAGGTCAGGGCCACCAACAGCGCCCCTGTGCAAGTGCGCAAAGGGCGCAGTGAAATCGAAGTGTTCATAGCGATAGGACAGCGGGCGAACCCGCAAGTTCAGTGAGGTGGACTCACTCAGAATGAGTCGGCACCAAAATGTCGCGCTGACCGCTGGTGCTCATGGAGCTGACCAAGCCGGCTTTTTCCATGTCTTCCACCAGGCGGGAGGCGCGGTTGTAGCCGATTTTGAGATGGCGCTGCACCAGCGAGATGCTGGCCTTGCGGTTCTTGAGCACCACTTCCACCGCCTGGTCGTACATAGGGTCCTTTTCGCC
>CALMOI010000359.1 GCA_937871735.1 uncultured Comamonadaceae bacterium | reverse complement strand
CCTTCGACGATCACCTTGTCGCCGGGGTCGATCATGGTTTTGCCGATCAAGTCCAGCGCCTGCTGGCTGCCGGTGGTCACGATGAGTTGGCTGGCGGCCACATCCGTCGCGCCCTTGGCGGTCATGAAGGCGGCGAGTTGCTCGCGCAGCGGGCCGTAGCCTTCGGTCGCGCCGTATTGCAGCGCCGCGCCGGGTTCTTGGCTCAGGGCGGCTTCGCTGGCGGCGCGGATGCCGTCCACGTCAAACATGGCGCTGTCGGGAAAGCCCCCGGCAAAGCTGATGATGCCGGGCTTGCCCAGCAGCTTGAACAGCTCGCGGATGGCGGAGGTTTCGACGTTTTGGAGGCGGGCGGCGAAGGGAATGGACATGGCGTGCGTCAGAAGCGAAAGGAAAGCGGCAATGGTAGCGCCCGCCACTCACTCCGTCGCGTAGTCCTTGCGCACTGTTTGCACGGCCAATTGCACACGGCGGCTGATTTCAGAATAGCCTGCCGTGGCCAACACCAGTTGATTCGTGGCGCGGGTGATGCCGACATAGAGCAGGCGCAGCTCGTCCACCAAGTCCAAGCCCAAGTGCGGCATTTGATCCAAGCTGGCCACGATGACCAGTTCAAACTCCAGCCCTTTGGCGCTGTGCAGCGTCAGCAGCTTGACCTCGGGAGCCAGCCAGTGCATGTGCTTGGGGTCGATGTCGCGCTGGCTGGCGTAGGCAATGCCTGCGCGCTGCAAAGCTTGCTCCAGCGGGTTCATCAACTGCTTGGTGCGCGTCAGGATGGCGATTTCCGACAGCGATTGCCCCGCCGCCCGCGCTTCGTTGATGTACTGCGCGATTTGCTCGGCTTGGCGTTCGATGTTTTGCGTCTGTAAAAACACCGGCAGCGCGCCGCGTCGTCCGGCAGATTCAGGGCGAATCAGCGGCGGCACCGATTCGTCGGTGGAGGCGGGCGTTTCCCAGGCCTCGCCGGTGCATTCCATCGCCAGCGCCAGCACTTCGGTGGGGTTGCGGTAGTTGACTTTCAGCACCCGGCTGCGGCCTTGCGCGTTGATGCCCAACCGCGTGAAGCTGACTTTGCGCCGCGACACGTGGTAGATGGATTGCGCATCGTCATACAGCACCAGCAGCGATTCGGTGGCCGGGTCTACCAGCTTGGCCGCCGTGGCCAGCCATTCGTCTTGGAGGTCGTGCGCCTCGTCGATCAGCACCGAGAAGTACTGGCCCTGCGGAATCAAACCCAGCGCCATGCCGGCGCAGGCGGTGGCGGGCAGACGGTCAATGTCGCGGTCGTACTCTTCGCGCTGGAGCGCGGGCAACTGGTACTGGCGCACCATCTCGGCGGCCCAGGCGTGGAAGGTGCGCACCTGCACCTGCGGCCCCACGCCTTTGGCGCGCAGCAGCTCGTCGATGCGCGAGGCCAGGCTTTGGTTGAAGCACAAAATCAAAATCGGCTTGTCTGGCGTGGTGGCGGCTTGCAGCAGCAGGGCGCGGTAGATCAAGATCATGGTCTTGCCTGAACCCGCCGGGCCGTGAATGACGCGGTGGCCGTCGCCCAAACCTCGGGCGATTTCTTCTTGGTTCAAGTCCATGACTCGCACCACATCGCGCACTACCAGCCGCTGGGTCGGTTCGTCCAAGCCGGGTAAGCTGAGCTGGGCGAAGTAGTCCATCCGCAGCTCGGGGTAGAGCAGGCCGCGCACGGTGCTGATTTGCTTGCTGCTCAGGTCAGCGCCAAAGCGCACTTTCATCATGCCGGACAGGCGCTGTTGAAAGCTCTTGCTATCGACCACGTCGGTCAAGTCGTCGGCCAGCATCACACGGGCGGGCTCAAACACTTGGGTGAAGTTGTCGTCAGCGGCCACGTCTTGGTGGTTGATGCGGCTGAGCACCGCACCAAAGCCCCAAGAAAAGCACAACTGCCCTTCGTGAAAGCCGTCGGCTTGTTGCAGCGAGGTGTTTTTTTGCAGCAAATGCACCGCGTCCAGTGCGTAGCCACGCGCCTGCGCGACCGGGTGCTCCACGGCGCACAGGCCGTCAGGCGTGTTCAGCTTGACCAGCATTGGGTTGGCATCGGCCAAGGTGCTGAGCTTCCAGTCTTTGACTTCGAGAATCAGCAAGCCATGCTGCGGGTGCAGCAGCACGAAATCAGGCTGGCGGCCTGAGCCCATCAACGGAATGTCATGCCAGACGATGTAGTCATCTTCCAGATGACGTGCCAGCGCCTCAAAAACCTTGCTCTCGCCGCCCTTGCACCGCTCGCGCACGCGGGTCTTGCCCTGCGGGAAAATAGCCATCAGTCCAGCTCCTCCAGAATCGAACAGTTCAGTCTAATGAAAAAAACACAAATAGAAACTTTTTTCGCAACCCTGTGCGACATCAACCCCGAACCACGGACGGAATTGGAATTCACCAGTGTCTTTGAGTTGCTGACGGCGGTGCTGTTGTCGGCTCAGGCCACCGATGTGAGCGTGAACAAAGCCACACGACATTTATTTTTGATTGCGCCCACGCCGCAGCGCATGTTGGCGCTAGGCCAAGACGGGCTGGAGGCGCAGATCAAAACGATCGGTTTGTTTCGCAGCAAAGCGCGCCACTTGCTGGAAACTTGCCGCATCTTGATCGAAGAGCACGGCAGCCAAGTCCCCCGCACCCGCGAGGCGCTGGAGGCGCTGCCCGGCGTGGGCCGTAAAACTGCCAATGTGGTGCTGAATGTGGCCTTTGGCGAGCCGACGATGGCGGTCGATACGCACATTTTTCGCGTCAGCAATCGCACGGGGCTGGCTCCGGGTGCCAACGTGCGTCAGGTGGAGGATTTGCTGCTCAAGCGCATTCCCGCTGCCTACCGTGTCCACGCGCACCACTGGCTGATTTTGCTGGGACGTTATGTGTGCCAAGCGCGCAAACCGCGTTGCTGGGAGTGCGCTGTGGCGAGCTGCTGCGACTACAAAGACAAGAGCAGCGCACCTGGGAGTAGGTGACCATGCCTACCTTGATGGCTCAGGCTGCTTCCATATCTCGGGTGGCTTCGTCCAGCACGGACTGGGGCACGCCGTGCTTTTTGAGCGCCTCCAACAGCCTAGCTTGGGCGCTGAAGGCGAACTGTGCTTCATCACGACGCAGCCCTTCGCTCAGGTACGACTTCAACAGGGTTTGATACCCCGCCATGCCCCGCTTGGGGGCAATTGCCTTCATCGACTCCACCACATCCACGGGGATGCGCAGCGTGATCGAAGTCATGGGCCGGTCTTTGGCCAGACGGGCCTTGAGGCGTTCAGTAATGCTCATGATCTTGCCTTTCGTGTGATGTGGCCCGGCGGGCCGAAATGATGCGGATGGCCGCATCTTCAAACTGGATATGCACCACGAACAGCAACCGGCCCACGGCATCAAAACCCATGATGGCATCGCGTGCTTCGTTGTTGCGTTCGGCATCCATCAGCCGAAACAGGGGGTCAAAAAACACCGTGGCCGCTTGCTCAAACGTCACGCCATCATGTTTGCTGCGGTTGCTGGCGGCCTTGCGGTCATCCCACACAAAGTCGGTGCCGTTCAGGTGAAAGCGAATATCCATGCTGGGGATTTTAGAATTTGTATTTACTTTGTCAATACGATTGCGGGTCTTTCCATCTGATGGTGATCTGGGGTCACGGGTTCCTTACAGAAATAGAAAAAGCCGCACGACTGGGGAGTCGTGCGGCTTGTATCTTGGTGCCCCCGACAGGAATCGAACCTGTATCTGAGACTTAGGAGGTCCCCGTTCTATCCATTGAACTACGGCGGCGGCGTGCGCATTGTAAAGGCGGGGGCGGCCTGCCTCAGTCGTAGCGCAGGGTGAAAATCAAGTCCACGGCGCTGTGTTCGCCGGTTTGGGCGCGCAGCGTGAAGCGCCGCGACAGGTCGTAGAAGATGTAGAACGTGCCCAGCGTGCCGCTCAAGCTGCGCTCGTAGGCCACGTAAAAGTCGCTGGACAGGCGCTTGCCCAGCGTGACCGCCGCGCCGGTGGTGGTGCCGTCGGTGCTGGTGGTTGAGCCGTGTACCGACAGCTCATCCAGCCCCAAGCTTTCGGCCAAGGTGGCGGAAATGCCTTTGCCGTTGCCGCCCAGCAGCGCCAGCGCCGCCTGTTGCAGCACCGCCGCTTCAGCGCCGCCGTTGGCAGCGGCGCGCCCCAGCATCAGCCAAGAGATTTTTTCTGCGTCGGTCATGTCGGTGTCGGCGTACAGGCGCACGCGCGGCAGCAAGGCGGTGCCGGTGATTTGCACGCCCACGCGCTGACTCAGGTTGGGGCGAATGGCCAGCACATCGAGGCTCGGGTTGTCATAAGGCCCGGTGAAGCGCAGCACGCCGGTTTCGATTTGCAGCTGCTGGCTGTAAGCGCGGTAGCTGCCGCCGATGGTGCGGATTTCGCCGCTCAGTTGCGGCGCGCTGTGGCCCGCGCTGGTGCGCAGGTTCAAGCTGCCCGCCAGCCGCGTGCTCAGGCCGCGTCCGCGCAGTTGGAAATCCGGCCCCAAGTTCAAGGTCAAGTCGATGTCGGGGCTGATGCGGATGCCTGCGCTGGCGGTGGTTGTGGCCGTGGCTGCGGCGGGCGCGCTGCGACTGGGGCGAATGCGCACGTCGTCGCCCAAACGCGGGGCGCTGTCGTCGGGCAAGATGATCAGGGCTTGGTCGGCGGTGAGCTGGCCGCGCAGCCGCAGTTGCGCCTCGCTCAGTTGCGCGGTGAGCTGGCCCGACACCGCCAGCCGCCGGTCAACGCGGCTGCTCAGGCGCAGCTTTTGCGCTTGCACTTCGAGTGTCATGCGCAGGCGCATCAAGGCGCTGCTGGCGCTGGCATCGGTGGCGGGCGGCCATTGCACAAAACCTTGCGCGCTGAGCTGGCCGCCGCCGCTCGGGTCGCTGGCTGTGCTGGCTCCCAGCAGGTTGAAGCGGGTGATGTTCAGCCGCTGGCCGTCCAAGCTGGCGCGCAAGGTGCCTTGCCGAAACTCGATGCCTTCCACCACAGAGCGCACGGCCAAGTCGTCTGCGTTCAAGGTGCCGCGCCATTGGGGCGCGCTGCGGGTGCCGCTCAGGGCGAGTTGGGCATCGAGCGTGCCGCGCAGTCGCCAGCCGGGCGGGGCCAGCACCGACCACACGCCCACGCGCGGCAGTTGCGCTCGCACGGTGCCGCTGACGGGTGCATTTGCAGGCCAACTCCAGCCGCTGGGGCTGGGTTGGAGCTGGGTTTTGACATCCACCTGCGCTTGACCGGCGCGGCTGGTGGCCCAGCGCAGTTGGGCGCTGACGGCGGCATCGTCGGCGCTCAGGGCGAGGCTGGCTTGGGTCACGCCAGCGCTCAAGGTGGCGGTGCGCTCGTCTTCGGCTTGCAGGCGCAGGTCGCCGCTGGTGCGGGCCAATGTGGCACGCAGGCGCAGTTTGTCGCCCCAGCTCACATCCCACGGGCCGCCGAATACCAAATCGCCATTCAGCCCAGCGTTGGCCAAGGTGTTGCCGCTGACCACTTCCAGCCAACCCAGCGGCAGCCCTTGCACTTGGCCTTGGCTGTGCCAACTGCTGCGCCCCGATGCGGCGCGCGCCCAGCGCAGCTCGCCCAAGTTGATGAGCGCGGTGCCGGGCGCTGGGCCGGTCAAACGCAGTTGCGCCGACGACAGTTGCAGCGCGTCCGCTTGCCAGTTGATGCGCAGCGCTTGGCTGAGTTGGGCGCTCCAGCGCGGCGGCGGGGTGGAGCTGCCCGGCGTTGCGTCCAGTTGCGCTTCCAGCTTGGCGCTGTTGATGCGCGCTTGCCACGCGCCATTGGCTTGGCGGCTGGCTTCGGCTTGGGTGCGCAGGTCAAATTGCCGCGTGCCCACATCGGCTGCGCCGTGCAGCTCTAGGGTCAGCGCGGCGGGAGTGCCGTTCAGCTCCGCTTGCAGATCGCGCACGCGCCAGGCGGGCTCGTCGGCGCTGGCGGTGGCGGCCAATCGGGGCACGTTCAGCGTGGCGTGCAGTTGCAGTCCCGCGCCTTGCTGCGCCCAGCCGCCGCGCCATTGGCTGTCTAAGCGGCCTTGGCCTTGGACGTTTTGCCCCGCCAGCGCCGCATCCAAACCGGGCCATTGCGCCAGCCAGCGGGTGGCGGCTTGGGCTTCGGTCAGATTCAGGTGCAGCTCGCCTTGGCCCGCGTTGGCGCTGATTTGTCCGGCAACTTGGGCTTCCA
>CALMOI010000358.1 GCA_937871735.1 uncultured Comamonadaceae bacterium | reverse complement strand
AGCTTGCACCGTGTGGGTCAAACTGTCGCGGGCCAATTGATCGGCTCCGCCACCAATCAGTATCGAGGTAACCAAAATAGGCACCAAAGCCAGTACAGCCGCCCCGAGCAGCATTTTGGTGGAGAGTTTCATGATTTTCTTTAATTCCCTAGTTCAATCTGAGGTCACGGTGCGGGCGGAGAGATCTTGACGCAGCGCCTCCACCACAGTGGGCCAGCGAATTTGCAGCGCCCAGCTGCCATCAGCCAGCGTCCACAAACGCACGGCGTGCGGCATCAACTGGCCATAGCTGGCCGATACGCTGAGCGGCAGATGAGCGGTAATGGCTTGCGATTGTTGGGCGGTGTTCAAGTTGACCACCGAGGGCGCTTGCGTGACCCGAAATGCCCAAGCGTCGGCCCCATCACGCAGGCGCAAGGCGCGCAACACGTGGGCCGTCACAGCTGTCGTGGACTGCCCGCGCTCATTGCCAGTCACACGCCAAGGCTCGGGTCTGGTGCGTTGCGCCCAAGCCACAAGATCCACCACAGGCACCGCCAAACCGCTGCTGCCCAGCACGCCCAATAACCAAGCTGGCGCGCGCGGCACGCGGGTGATGGCTTGTACCGCATCCAAATATTCGCGGGACTCGTCAAACCCCATCACCAAGCGCAAGCCACCCACCGTGACCAGTTGGCGCAAATCGCCTTGCGGTTGAACATCAGACATGGTGGCGCTCCCTCCTGCGCCAATCAGGCGATGGCCTTGACTGTGTCCAAGATGGTCTGCGGCGGATAGGGCTTGGTGATGTAGCCCTTCACTCCCAGCATTTGCGCCCACACGCGGTCAGCTTTTTGGTCTTTAGAAGTGACCAAAACCACCGGGATCATTTTGGTTTCAGCGCTACCCGACAGCACGCGGGTGGCTTGGAAGCCGTCCATTTCAGGCATGTTGACGTCCATCAAGATCAGATCGGGCTTGAACCGAGCGGCAACAGCAATGGCTTCTTTGCCATTTTGGGCGGTTGCCACGGTGTAGCCCGCCTCGGTCAGAGTGCTGGCCAACATGCGCAGTTCCATCGGAGAGTCGTCAACGCAAAGGATGGTTTTGATGGTCATGGAATAACTTCAATAAGGGTTTTAACGAGAAGTCACAGTAAGCAATGCCACCGGCTTTTTGGGGAGGGCAAATGTACCTTGTTTCCAATCAAGTTATAGGGTTATTCAGACCCCGGACGGAGCAAGTGTCCCATATATGTGAACTAATTTGCCATATAGCGCAAGTACGCACCAGGGGGATTTCAGCACGCGCAGTTCGAGTGCGGGGTGCAGTTACCAAACCGTTACAAGCGGACAGTGGCCTCGTACCCGATCTGCTACGCTTGAAGCCATGTCTTGTCCTCCTTCTGCGGCTGCTGGCGCTGCATCGTCACAGCCAGCCTGCCCATCTACTCCCCCACCCGAAGGCATGTCAGCGGCGCTGATCGTGCTGTTGCTGGCACTGCTGCTGGGCATGCAGCCCGTCACCACCGACCTCTACTTGCCCGCGCTACCCGCGTTGACGGAAGGCTTTGCCGCTCCGATGTCACAAGCACAGCTCACGCTGACGGCGCTGCTGCTGTCATTTGGCTTGTCGCAACTGGTATGGGGGCCGCTGTCTGACCGCTTTGGCCGCCGTCCGGTGCTGCTGTGGGGCGTGTCGGCGTATGTGGCGGCCTCCATCGGTTGCACGCTGGCGGCGTCGATGGAACTGCTGATCATCTGGCGGGCGGTACAAGGCGCAGCGATGGGTGCAGGCGTGATGTGCGCGCGCGCCGTGGTGCGGGACTTGTACCCCTCAGTCGAAGGTGCGCGGGTCATGTCCAAAGGCTTGACCGGTTTGGGTGTGATCGCCTGCACCAGTGCACCCCTGGGCGGCCTACTGTCTGATTGGTTAGGCTGGCGCATCGCGCTCTTGGCGGTCGCAGTATTTGGCGCAGCCACTTTGGTGATGGTGGCGCTGTACTTC
>CALMOI010000357.1 GCA_937871735.1 uncultured Comamonadaceae bacterium | reverse complement strand
CCCAGGTCATGTCGGCGCTGGCGTTGACCTCCAGCGTGATGCGCAGCACGTCGCCGCGTGTGTACTGGCCGGGGCGGGCTTGTTCCACCGGGGTGATGGTTTTCTTGATCTGATAGCCCGCGTTGAAGGGGGCTTTCAGCTCGATGGCGGCCACGGATTGCAGCGTGAGCCACGGTTTGCCTGCGCCTTGGTGGGTCACGGTCAGCGGCTCGCCCTGGCCTGCCACGGCTTTGCCCCAGGGCAGCAGCAGGGTGTTGTTGCGCAGGTTGCCGGGGTTGACGGGTGCGCCGAACCAGGTGGTTTGGTGCGCTGCGCCGCTGGTGTCGCTGGTTTTGACGCGCTCGACCTTGGCCCAGTCCACCGCGCCGCTGCTGCTGCCCAGACTGGCGCGGGTGACGCCAGCCACGGGCACGGCCTCAAACTTGGCGCTGAATTTTTCTAGCGCCAGCCCGCCCCACAGGTTGGCGGTGGTGGTGTGCCACGCGCCGCGCTGCTGGCGGCTGATGAAGCCGTTGGCCAAGCGGCCCATGTCGTCCTTCCAGGCCGGGTCGTCCATCACGGCCAGCATCAGGCGGGCGGTGTTGACGTCGCCACTCACCATCAGCCACCACCAGTAGTCGTCTTTTTCGGTGCTGAAGATCAGCTTGGTGCCTTGCCAGCTCAGGCGCGACTTCAGGATTTGCGTGGCTTCGGTCAGGCGCTGTTCGCGCTGCGGCGCGTCGGGCACACGGTGCAGGATGTTGAGCCAGTCGATGACGGCGTGGGTCGGCCACTGGTTGGGCGCGATGGTGATGCTGCCCAACATGCGGCCCTGCACTTTGCCGTAGCGCGACAGGGCTTCGAGGGCGGCCAATTTGCGCACGTCCAGGTCTTTGCGCGGCGACCAGAAGTCGCGCTGGATGCGGCCTTCGACAAACGCGATCAGGCCGCGTTCCATCGGGGCGCGCACCTCGTCGCTCAGGGCGAACAGCGGGTCGATGGCGGCGGCTTCGTGGGTGGCGGCCAGCACGTAGGCGGTCAGGGTGTCGCTGCCGTGGTTGCTGTTGCCCGCACTGGGCGGGAAGTAGTTGGCCAGCCCGTCGCTGTCGAGGTAGCTGGGGATTTGCGCGGCCACGGTTTGCCAGAGCTTGCCGTCGCGCAGGCCCACGGCCTTGCTGGTTTTTTGTTCCAAACAGGCAAAGGGGTAGCGCGCAAACCAGTCGCGCACGCTGGGCAGGCCTTCGGCCAGCTTGGGTTGCAGGGCCAGTTTCAGGCCGCCCCGGCCCGGCAGCGCGTCGGCGGGCGCGGACACGGGCAGGGTGAACGGGCCGTCGAGCTGCACCAGCGTGGCTTGCTGCACCGTCAGCGGCACGGCGGGCACGATGCGCTGGCTGACTTTGAGCGCGTCGCGTGCGCCGCTGGCGCTGTCTTTGGCTTCGACTTCCCACAAGATGGCTTCGGCGCGGGTAAAGGCCAGCGACGCAGGGGCGGTGACGTTCCAGGCCACTTCGCGCGCTTCGCCTGCGGGGATGTCCACGCTTTGCGCGGCCAGTTCCAGCAGCGTGGCGCGTGGGGTGACGGCGACTTTCATGGCCTGCTTGGTGGTGTTGCGCAGGGTGAATTGGGCGCGGAACTGGTCGCCTTCGCGCACCAACGGCGGCAGGCCGCTGATGAGTTGCAGGTCTTGCGTGGTGTTGATGCGCGCCTCGCCGGTGCCGAACAGGCCGGTGCCCATGTCGGCCACGGCGACGATGCGGAAGGTGGTGAGTGCGTCGTTGATGGGCACGTTGACGCTGGCTTGGCCGTTGGCGTCCAGCACCAGGGCGGGGTTCCACAGCAGCAGGGTTTCCAGCAGCTCGCGCGTGCTGCCGTGGCCGCCGCCACCGCCTGCGGGCACGGCTTTGCGGCCATAGTGGCGGCGGCCAATGATTTCCATCTGCGCGGTGGAGGTCTGCACGCCCCAAGATCGGCGTTGCAGCATGGCGTCCAGCAGGTTCCAGGTGGTGTTGGGCATCAGCTCCAGCAGGGCTTGATCGACAGCGGCCAGCGCCACTTCGGCCCCGGCAGCGGGTTGGCCGTTGGGCAGCTTGACGCTGATGGTGACTTTGGCGGTGCCGCGCACCGGGTAGCTGGGCTTGTCGGTTTTAACGCTCACGTCCAGTTGATGCGCTTTGGTGCCGACGCGGATTTCGGCCATGCCCAGGCGGAAGGCGGGCTTGCTCAAATCGACCAGCGTGGTCGGGGCGACGTATTCACGGCCCTCGTACCAAAAGGCTGTCCACCACTCGCGCGGCGCTTTGTAGCCCCAGGTGAACAGGCTGTACCAAGGCACCTCGCGCAGGCGGCCACGCAGGGCCAGCACGCTGACGTAGATGTTCGGCCCCCAGCTGTCTTGAATCTTCAGGCTGATGGTGGGGTCTTGCCCATTGAGCTGCACCACCTCGGTGTGGACGATGCCTTCGCGCTCCACGGCGACCAGCGCGGTGGCAAAGCGGAAGGGCATCCGCACCTGGAACTTGGCGATGTCGCCGGGTTGGTAGCTTTTCTTTTCGGGCAGCACGTCCATGCGGTCATGGTCTTCGCCGCCAAACCACAGCTCGCCCTGGCGCGTGACCCAGACCGAGCTGGCGGCTTGGGCGATGTGGCCGTCTTTGTCTTTGGCGCTGACGGTCAGCTCCACCTCGCCTGCTTGGCCGAGCTGGGTTTCGCACAGCAGCAGGCCGCGCGCGTCGCTGCTGCCGCTGCACACGGTGCCCAGGTCTTTGGTTTCGGTTTGGTTGTCGTAGGTGTAGAAGCCCCCCACCATGCGCTTGCGGCTGGTGGTGGTGATGCGGGCCACGGCTTTGACTTCCAGCGGCACACCGGCTTGCGCCTTGCCGTCCAAGTTGAGCGCCAGCGCCTGAAAGCGGATTTTTTGCGAGGCCGAGACCCAGCCTTCGGTCTTGATGCCCGCCACCACGCCCGCAGGCCACAGGGTTTGGCTGCTGCGCAGGGTTTGGATTTCGCCATTGGGGTCGGCGTAGGTGGCTTCGAGCAGCAGTTCGTGCGGCTGGCTGACGCGCGGGATTTTGTCCAGCGTGATCTGGCCGCTGCCGGTTTTGCCCAGCGTCAGCGGCTCTTTGTCGGCGATGACACGGGTTTCGCTGCCGAGGTTGGCTTCTTCTTCGCTGCCCGAGCTGGTTTGACGCGCGCCGCGTGGCGGCTGAAAGCTGAATTCTTCGTAGTCCGGGTAGTTGAGCCACTTGCCGCGCACCATCGCCGACACGCGCACCGGCAGGTTCATGGCCGGGCCGCCGGACACGTAGTTGCTCTGCACGCTGGTGGGCACGGTTTTGGGGTTGACCAGCGGCTGTTTGTCGCTGGGAGCGATGCGCCCTTCCAGCACCGGCAGGCGAAATTCTTCGACCCGGAACTGGCCGGTGTAGAAGCTGCTCAGGCTCGCTCCCCGGCGCAGCTCGATTTGGTACACGCCCAGCTTGGCGGCGGGCGGAATCGACCAACTGCTTTGCGCGCTCAGGCCGCCCGTGCCGGTCTTGCGCCAGTTCAGGGGCTGGGTGTATTGCTGGCCGCTGCCTTGGTGGGTGATGACCAGCTCGCCCGGCCAGGGCTGGCCGGGCAGGCCAAAGCCACGCGAGGTTTCGGTACGCAGCACATGCTTCATCGACACGGTTTCGCCCACGCGCAGCAGGGGCCGGTCGAGGATGGTGTGGGCGCGCTGGTCGGGCTGCGGTTCTAGGCTGGTGGGCGCGTTGAAGCGCCACGACTCGATGCCGCGCTGCCAACTGCTCCAGGTGAAAGCCATGTCCGCCACCTTGGCCCCGCCGGGCGCGGGCACCTGGGTGGCGCGGGCGCTGACGAAGTAGCCGTTGTCGTTGCCGTCGTAGTCGTTGTTGCAGGTGGGGGCATTGGGCGCGAGGCCGCTGAGTTCGGCAATGCCTTGCGCGTTGGTGGTGGCCTTGAGCAGCGGCTTGCCGGTGCAGTCCGAGACTTGCACCACGGCCCCCGCCACGGGCTGGCCTTTGTCCAAGGTGGTGACCCATGCCAGGGCGTTTTCGCGGCCCAGTTTGAAATGCACACCTAAATTGGTGACCAAGGCTGCCGTGCGCACGTACATGACGCGGTTGGCCCCGTGGCGCTCGTCCAGCAAGGCGCGGCCCAGCAGGGGCGAGGCGATTTCGACCACATGGAAACCGGGGGCCAGCGGAATGCCGACCACCTCGAACGGGCGCGGGTCGTTGTTGGCCGGGCGCGGCAAGTCCAGAGCCTTGATGCCGGGCAAGCCGCCCAGCAGCGACACCATGCGGTTTTCCACGTAGCCGTGGTCGTTTTCCAGTGCTTTGGGCAGCGGGGTTTTGCTGTCTCGGGCCGCATCACTGCGGCTGATCCTGCCCTCGTCGTAACGCCGCACCTTGCGCAGCCAGCCGATGATGTCGGCATCGCTCTCGGGCCGCAGGTCGGCCACTTTGCCGCCGCTGGTGTTGAGCCCGTTGACCTTGAGCTGGGCTTCGACATTGCGCAGCGTGACCGGCAGCAGCGCGGGGCTGTCGGCCTTGGCGTCGGGCTCGGCAAAGCGTTCGACGATGCCAAACGGGGCCGCCGAGAACTTGGCCAGCGGCGACATGGCCGCCGTTGCCACCTTGAGCGGGAAGTTGCTGGCGTTGGACGCAGCCCGCCCGCTGGCATCGGCAAAGCCCGAAGGCAGCGTGATGGTGAACTGGGTTTGGTCGGGCAGCGGCGCGGCAAAGGTCAGGCCATCGACCAGGGTGTCGGCGGCGGCTTTGCCTTCGGTGTCGTTGTTCAGCACCGGCTTGAAGTTCGCGCCGCCCGTGGCTTGCAGCCGGATGCCCTGCGCCAGCTTGGAGGGCACTGGGGCATTGAAGTTCAGCCGCAGGGCTTGGATCGGCACGCAGGCGGCTTGGGCGTTTTCGCGCTCGCAACTGAAGTCAATCTTGAACGGCTCGCGCACTTGGTAGGCGAGACGCTGTTCTTTTGCACTGGCAAAGCCCTTGGGCGACATCACGCCCGCCCCATAGACCAACTGCATTTTGCTGGCCGCCGTCAAGCGTCTGGCGCAGGCCAGCGTCACATAGCGCAGGGGCTCTTGTGTGGCGACCCCGGCCAGTCCGTGTGCATTCAATAAATCTTTGCGTGCAGCTCCATCGAGCAAGCGCACGGGCACGCGCTCACCTAGGCCGTCAACGGCACACCACAGCTTGGCCTGCACACTGCTCAGTGTGGCCGCCGTACTCAAACTCAACACGAAGTGTTGCTCTTCTTCGATGGGTTCACCAGGGCTGGGGGCTATGTTTTCCAGCAGTGGGCCGCTGGTGTTAATGGTGTCAAACCGGTAGCTGGCTACTGCGCTCAGTGCTTCGCCCTGGGGCGTTTTGAAGTCGGCGCGCCGCTGCACCGTGCAGCGCAGCCCTTGGGGGAGGTCGTTGTTGAATTCAAAAGCCCACTCGCGGTCGCTGATCCAGCGGCCCGAGCCCTGGGCGGCTTGCGCATCGCTGCACGACACACTGAGCGGCGCAGGCGCTTTGGGGTCGCCAAAATTGACCGCGCTGCTGTCGAACTTGGCCACCAGTTGCCGCACCTGGGCCACCTCGCCCTGCGGCGCAAGGCTGATGAGCTGCACCGCCTGCGCGGGCAAGGCCGCCAGCCCGGTCAGGCCCACCACTGCGCTCAACACCCCCCTGAAAACAGCCTTCACCACCCTGTTGCGAGTTTGCATTTTGCACTCCGTCGTTATGACGTGAAGCGTAGCAAAAGCCTGTGGAAAATACCGTCTGACCGCGCCCCGTGATCACGAAATTTGCGGCGCACCAACATCAGTTTTAACCTTGCTAGGAGTTATCAACATGGGTGTGGCTTACTACATCGCCTTGGATCTGAACGAAGAAGAGCGCGCAGACATCGACACCTTTGTCGATGGCAAATCTTTCGCTCGCCAACTCGAACCGCTGACCGAGCTGGTTGCCCAATTGGGGCTGGAGCCCATCGACCACTGGGTCAGCATCAGCGACGAGGAGCTGGCCTCGCTCCTCGATCTGGATGACGAAGACGACGAGGAAGCAGATGAATCCGAGGAGGCCGATGAAGACGGCAGCGACGAAGAGGCTGACCCCGAAGCCCTGGCCGCTCTAGAAAACAACGAAGTGCGCTGGTTCACCGCCGAAGCCGGGTTGGCGTACTTCAACGCCTTGGCCCACCACCTGCGCGCCCACCCCAACGCTGTGCCCGATGCGCAAGATGTGCTCTCCGACGTGGAGGGCTACATCGCCGTGCTGACGCAAGCCCAGGCGGTGAAGGCGCAGTGGTATTTGGCGATAGATTATTGAGAGCGCGGCGGCGCAGTCAGTGACTGGCGGCGGCCCAGTCCTGCACTTGCAGCGCCGCGACTTGGACAAACGCCCGGTCGCTGCTGACCAGCACAGCCCCTACGCTGTGGGCGTGGCAGGCGATCATGCAGTCCAACGGGGCCAGCACGCGGCCTTGCTGTGTCAGCGCGGCACGCAGCGGGCCGTAATGGGCAGCCACGGTGCTGTCCCAGGGCAGGGAATCCACGCGCAGCAAGAACTCATGCACCACCTTGTGCAGCCGCGTGGCCTCGGGGCGCTTGGCAAGGCCAAACAGCAGCTCGCCCTCGGTGACCGCAGAAATGCACAGATCGGCCATCGGCAGACTCACCACCCGCTGCACCACGCCGGGGTGGCCTTTGACCAAGTGGCTGACGGTGTTGGTGTCCAGCATGTAGCGCGTCATTCAACCCAGCCCTCGAACGGGTCGTGTGGCTCGCTGCTCTGATCGCGCTCGGCGGGGCTGAGAAAGTCGGTGGCTGGTGCCGCAGGCAGCGCCGCCAAAAACGCATCCCAAGTGGCGGGCTTGCGCGACAAGATCACGTCGCCCGTCTGCGGATCGCGCCGGATGTAGACCTCTTGGGCCTCAAACCGGTACTGGGCAGGCAGCCGTACCGCTTGGCTGCGCCCGTTGGTGAAAAGCTTGGCAACGTGGGTCATGGGGCACCTTTGGCGAATGGTCTATACCAAAGTATAGACCGTACATCACAGGGAGCCATGCCGTGCCGCCATGACCCGGCGTGCGCAGGGTTCAGCCCAAGCGCTTCAGGTGCCGCGCAATCTGCGCCTGCACCTGCGCCGGGGCCGTGCCGCCCAGGGTGTTGCGGGCGTTCAGGCTGCCGCGCAGGCTCAGCACCTCATACACGTCCTGTTCGATGGCCGGGTTGAACTGTTGCAGCACCTCCAGCGGCAACTCGGACAAGTCCACGGCGCGGGTCACGGCGGTTTTGACGGCGTGGGCCACGGTTTCGTGGGCGTCGCGGAAGGGCAGGCCCTTCTTGACCAAGTAATCGGCCAGATCGGTGGCGGTGGCGTAGCCCTTCAGCGCGGCGCGTTCCATCGCTTCGGCGTTGACGGTGATGCCGCCTTCTTTCGCGCCCGTGGCTGGGTTGACTTGGCCGCCGATCATTTCGGCAAAGATGCGCAGCGTGTCGGTGAGCGTGTCCACGGTGTCGAACAGCGGCTCTTTGTCTTCTTGGTTGTCTTTGTTGTAGGCCAAGGGCTGGCCCTTCATCAGGGTGATGAGGCCCATCAGATGGCCGACCACGCGGCCCGTTTTGCCGCGCGCCAGCTCGGGCACGTCGGGGTTCTTCTTCTGCGGCATGATGGACGAGCCGGTGGTAAAGCGGTCGGCAATGCGGATGAAGCTGAAGTTTTGGCTCATCCACAAAATCAGCTCTTCGGACAAGCGGCTGATGTGAACCATGCAGATGGATGCAGCGGCGGTGAATTCCATCGCAAAGTCGCGGTCGCTCACGCCGTCCAGGCTGTTTTGGCAGACCTGGGGCACGCCTTGCTCATCGACCATGCCCAGGGTGCGGGCCACGCGCTCGCGGTCAAACGGGTAGGTGGTGCCGGCCAGCGCAGCCGAGCCCAGTGGCAGGCGGTTGACGCGGCGGCGGGTGTCGGCCATGCGTTCGGCGTCGCGGGCAAACATCTCGACGTAGGCCAGCAGGTGGTGGCCAAAGCTCACGGGCTGGGCCACTTGCAAGTGGGTGAAGCCGGGCAGGATGGTTTCGGTGTGCTGCGCCGCCACTTCGACCAAGGCGCGTTGCAGCTCGGTCAGCAGGCCGCCGATCACGTCGATCTCGCTGCGCAGCCACAGGCGCACGTCAGTGGCGACTTGGTCGTTGCGGCTGCGGCCCGTGTGCAGGCGCTTGCCCGCGTCGCCTACCAGCTGGGTCAGGCGCGCTTCGATGTTCAGATGCACGTCTTCCAAGTCCAGCTTCCACTCGAAAGCGCCGGATTCGATTTCTTGCGTGATTTGCGCCATGCCGCGTTGGATGGAGGCGTGGTCGTCGGCGCTGATGATGCCTTGGGCGGCCAGCATCTCAGCGTGGGCCAAGCTGCCGGTGATGTCGGCCAGCCACAGGCGTTTGTCAAAGAACACGCTGGCGGTGTAGCGCTTGACCAACTCGCTCATGGGTTCAGAAAACAGGGCCGACCAAGCTTGGGATTTTTTATCGAATTGGTTGTGTGACATGGGGCTGGAGGCTCAAAAATAACGGGAGGGAGATCAACATAATGCGGCATCAAAGCCTGAATCACGCGATAGAAGATTCGCAAATTTTATCGGCCTTGCCCGGCGTATCCGGGGACGTAGGCTGGAGGGGCGCAGACTTGGCGAGGGCGGCGCTGCTGGTCGGTGGCCTGGCGTTGGGGCTGACGTGGCGCAGCCGCGAGCGCGGGCGTGCGCAAACCGCTGTGCAGCGAGTGGCGTTGCAGTCGCGCATTCAACCCCATTTTTTGTTCAACACGCTCAATACCGCGATTGCGCTAGTGCGTGAGCAGCCCGTCCAAGCCGAAGCCTTGCTGGAGGATTTGGCCGAGCTGTTTCAGCACGCGCTCAGGGCGCAACACGCCGCGTGCGTGCCGCTGGTGCAAGAAATAGCGCTGGCGCGGCTCTATCTGAACTTGGCTCAAGCGCGTTTTGCTGAGCGTCTGCGCGTGACGTGGTCGCTTGACCCAGCGGCTGACATGGCGCAACTGCCGCCGTTGCTTTTGCAGCCGTTGGTGGAAAACGCCGTCCAGCACGGGGTGGAGCCCAGCCTGGACGGGGCTGATGTTCACATCCAAACGCAGCGCTTGGGCGACGTGGTGCTGATCCACGTGGTCAACACGGTGTCTGCTGATGCGAGTTCCAGCGGGCACGGATTGGCGCTGCGCAATGTGCGTGACCGACTGGCGTTGATGCGCCCCGTGCCCGGTCGCATGCACACGCAGCGGGTGGGTGATGTGTTCCACGTTGCTCTTCAATTGCAGGCTCCGTGGCCGTCTACCAAGGGCCGCACATGATCGCCGATGCCTTGCGCGTGCTGGTGGTGGACGATGAAGCCTTGGCCCGTGCCCGTTTGCGTTTGCTGCTGAGCCATTGCCTTGCGCCCGTCACCTGCCTGATGGGCGAAGCCGCCAGCGCTGCCGATGCTTTGGCGCGCTTGCAGCACACGCCTGTTGATGTGGTGCTGCTCGACATCCATCTGCCCGGTGCGGATGGCTTGACGCTGGCGCGTGAGCTACGCCGCTTGCCTGCGCCGCCTGCGGTGATTTTTGTGACCGCGCACTTGGCCCATGCAGTGCAAGCCTTCGAGTTAGAAGCCTTGGATTACCTGACCAAGCCCGTGCGATTCGAGCGTTTGCAAGCCGCTTTGCACAAAGTGTTGCATTGGCGGGGGCACGCGCCCACGGTGACAACCGCAATGGTTGACGCGAGGCTGGTGGTGCAAGACCGGGGTCGCATCGAACGCTTGCCGCTGTCTGAGGTGCTGTACTTCAAGGCCGAACTCAAGTACTTGCGCGTACACACCCTGCACCGAACTTGGCTGTGGGAAGCCGCGTTGAGCGATCTGGAAGCGCGCTACAGCGAGCAGTTTTTGCGCATTCACCGCAATGCTTTGGTGGCGCGCAGCGCTGTTCGTGCCCTGGAAAAATTGCCTCCTGCCGCTGATGGTGATGGCTGGGTTTTGCACCTGAATGGTGTCACCGAGCCCTTGGCGGTGTCTCGCCGACAACTTTCTGTGGTACGGCAAGCCGTGTTCGGCTCTTGAGTGTGCAAGGCGGTGCGATACTGCCCGGCGATTAACCCTCAATACACTGTGTGATTTGATTCAAAAGGAGTTTTTAACCATGAAGTTTCACAACCTGATTGCTGCTGCTTTGATGCTGATGGCGGGCGCTGCTTGGTCGCAGGCTCCGGCAGTGATCGTGCCGCCGGGCGCGCAGGCAGCCCAAGCGCGTCCTGAGCCCGTGGCGGTTGCGCCCAAGGCCAAGATGAAAGCTGCGCACAAAACCAAAGCGGAGCGCAAGGCCGAGCACGCCGCCAAAGCCAAATCTGGCAAACGCATGATCACCGTGGCCCAGTGCCAGCAAATGCAGGTCAAGAAATCCAAACTGAAGGCCAGCCACCGTGCCAAGCGGGTCAAGCCCCCAGTGCCAGCCGCTGCGCCAGCGGCTTGAGTTGGACGCTCACTGACCAGCGCTGGCCTTGTCTGCCTCGCTGGTGAAAGCGTCAGCGTAGAACTCATCAGCGGGCAAACCGGCTTGCATGGTGTAGTCCGCTCGGGCTGATTCGACCACGATGGGCGCGCCGCAGGCATAGACCTGGTAGCCAGACAAATCCGGCGTGTCTTGCAGCACCGCTTGGTGCACGAAGCCGGTGCGGCCCGTCCAGCCGTCTTCGGGCAAGGCGTTGGAGATCACCGGCACGTAGCGCAGACTGGGCATGGCCGCCACTTGCGCTTGAACCCAGTCGTTCAGATACAGGTCTTGCGGTCTGCGTCCGCCCCAGTACAGCGTGACCGGGCGGGTGCTGCCCTTGAACTGCAATTGCTCAATCAACGCCTTGATCGGGGCCATGCCGGTGCCTGAGGCCAGCAAAATGATGGGCTTGTCCGAGTCCTCGCGCAGGTAAAAGCTGCCGTACGGGCCTTCGATGCGCAAAATTTCCTTTTCCTTCATCGCGCCGAACACGTGATCGGTGAACTTGCCGCCCGGCATGTGGCGGATGTGCAGTTCCACGATGGGCGCGGTGCCGCCACCGGCCACGGTTTGCAGCAGTGTGTGCGGCGCATTGGCCATGCTGTAGCTGCGACGTGCGCCGTCGCGCAAGATGAATTCCACATACTGACCGGCATGGAACTGCACGGTGTCGTTGGCGGGCAGTTGCAGCTTGAGCCGCATCACATCGGGCGACAGGCGCTCTAGCTGCGCCACGCGGGCGGGCATTTTGCGGATCGGGAAAGCGCCCACTTCAGTGACTTGGCGCGACTCCAGCACCACGTCGGTTTGCGCGGTGGCGCAGCACGTCAGCACCAAGCCTTGCGCGGCTTCGGCTTCAGACAGAGCCTTGCTTTGGTGCGGGCCGTGCGTGACTTCACCCGAGATTTTTTGGCACTTGCACGAACCGCAAGCGCCATCTTTGCAGCCGTAAGGCAAGCCAACACCTTGGCGAATGCCTGCGGCCAAGATGGATTCGCCGGGATTGGCGCTGAAGCTGCGGCCACTGGGCTGCACGGTGATGCTGAAGGTCATGGGGATGAAGGGGAAAGAAAAAAGAACTTGGATGGTTATGCTGTGCGGCTTGCTCAACCTGCACGGAAGTCCCCAATTTTGCCTTCAAACCTGACCCCCTTGGGCGCATTGCCAGCCCGCTTTCGCCGTGAACGGGTGCTGATCGTGGGCTGCGGCGATGTCGGCTTGCGCGCGGCGCGTGTTCTGGCCGCCCGCGTCCAGCGGCTGGCGCTGACCTCCAGCCCCGAGCGCAGGCCCGAGCTGCGCGCCGCAGGCTTGATCCCGATTTTTGGTCAGTTGGACGAGCCCGCCACGCTGCGGCGCTTGGCGGGCATCGCCACCCGCGTGCTGCACTTGGCCCCGCCACCGGCTGTGGGCGAGGCAGATCCGCGCACCCGGTCGCTGACCCGTGCGCTGCGCCGCCGCAGCTTGCCGCAGGCGTTGGTGTATGGCTCGACCAGCGGTGTGTACGGCGATTGCGCCGGAGCTTGGATTGATGAAACCCGCCCGTTGGCCCCGCGCACCGCACGCGGTCAGCGCCGGGTAGCGGCTGAGCGCACGCTGCGCGATTGGGGTGGTGGCGCAGGCGTGCGCGTCAGTTTGCTGCGCATTCCCGGCATCTACGCGCCAGACCGCGAAGGCGGCACGCCCGAAGCGCGCCTGCGCCGAGGCACGCCTGTTCTGGACGCGGCAGACGATGTGTACACCAACCACATCCACGCCGACGACTTGGCGCGGGCTTGCGTGCTGGCGCTGTGGCGGGGCAGGGCGCAGCGGGCCATCAACGTCAACGACAACACGGTGCTGAAAATGGGCGATTACTTTGACATGGCGGCTGACTTGTACCGCCTGCCGCGCCCGCCGCGTGTATTACGGGCGTTGGCGCAGCAGACGCTGCCCGCGCTGCAACTGAGCTTCATGGGCGAGTCGCGCCGCATGGACAACACGCGCCTGCAAACCGAGCTGCGGCTGGTCTTGCGCTACCCGGACGTGTGTGCAGGTTTGGGCGCGCTGCCCATCAGCAGCTGATTAACGGTTGAACGGGTAGCTGGCCGCTGCGCCGCCGTTCGGCTCCATCGGCACCAGCGTCGCCGGGCCCACCGGCACGATTTGCAAGCGCAAGAAGCGACCGGGGTCGCTGGCCATTTGCGTGCTGTACTGCTTGCCCGCGTACTCGTAGGTGACGTTGTAGCCGGTGATGCGGTTTTCTTGCACGTTTTCAACGCTGCACTGCTGCACGGTGCGGGTTTCGGCGGGCTTGCTGCCTTCAATGCTGTCGCCCAAAATCGCGCCGCCCAGCAAGCCAATGCCGGTGGCCAGCGCGTTGCCCGAGCCCTTGCCCATGCTGTTGCCAATGGCACCGCCCGCAATCGCGCCCATCAGCGCACCCGCACCTGATTTTTGAGGCTGCACGGTGACTTGCTGCGGCACGCAAACTTGTTGCTGAACGACAACAGCCTTGGTGATCGGCGTGGTCGACAGCACCCGACCGATTTCATCAGCCTGAGCGCTGCCCAAGCTCAGTCCAGCCAACAAGGCCAAGCCGGTGATGCGAGTGATGTGTGTCATGAGAATGTCCTTCAGGGAATAAGCCCGCCCGCTGCGAGCGAAGCGCTCTGTGGCGATGTTGCTGCATTGATGTCATTTTGTGGCAGCTTGGTTGCTGCTCTTTCGATTTTGACCTGCGTGATGGGCAGCGGTTCCCAGTCAAGCGGTAAAGAAAGGCAACGACAGACAAAGAAAAACCCCTCAGCGCGGTCAGCGGTAGGGGTTTGGAGCGTCATGCCTTAGCATGATGAGATTTGGTGCCCGGGGCCGGAATCGAACCGGCACACCTTTCGGTGGGGGATTTTGAGTCCCCTGCGTCTACCAATTTCACCACCCGGGCTTCAGGAAATGAAGCCCAAATTATGGCACAGTGTGAGCATGAAATATCCAACGATTGAAGATTCCATCGGAAAAACTCCTCTGGTGGCGTTGCAGCGCATCGGCGTGGCGGGCAACACTGAGCGTGGCAACGTGGTTTTGGCCAAGCTGGAGGGCAACAATCCCGCTGGTTCGGTGAAAGATCGGCCTGCGGTGTCCATGATTCGGCGTGCTGAGGAGCGCGGCGATATCAAGCCCGGCGATACCTTGATCGAAGCCACTTCGGGTAACACCGGCATTGCCTTGGCCATGGCGGCGGCTATCAAGGGCTATCACATGGTGCTGATCATGCCCGAGGACTTGTCGATTGAGCGCGCCCAAACCATGAAGGCGTTCGGAGCTGAACTG
>CALMOI010000356.1 GCA_937871735.1 uncultured Comamonadaceae bacterium | reverse complement strand
GCGCGGCTTTGTGCTGATGCCCAGGCGTTGGGTGGTAGAGCGCAGCTTTGGGTGGTAGAGCGCAGCTTTGGGTGGCTAGCGAGATTCAGGCGGTTGAGCCGTGACTTTGAGCGCATGCCGCAGGTGCTGGCGGCACTGCACTTTGTGGTGTTCGTGATGCTCATGAGCCCCAAGGTCGCGGCGCTGCTCAACTCGACGGTGAGTTCACAACACGCTCTGAGCAATTGTCAGAAATCTTCGATTGAGTCACCTTGCTGGCGACTGTGATCTGCGTAACGAGTGCAGTCAATTCTTGCTGCGGAAGCGATGGCAGGTCAGGCAACATGGCATTGATTTCCGGGCTGGGTTGAGTGGAAAAGTCCACTGCCGTTGGGAGTGAACAGAACCAGACCGAGCGGCATAGGCCGTGAACATCGCTCAAGTGTCTCAGGCTCAGCGTTGCGGCTGGTTCGGGTCGTAAATCACCGTGCTGCCGCCCACGCCCGCCCCAACGCGGGCGCGGCTGTTGCCGACCGGGGCGCTCACGCCCACCCCGGCGTTGCCCGTGACTTGGCCGCTGCCGTTCACCCCAACGCCCACGCCCACCGGGCCGACGCTGGTGCCCACGCCTGCGGTCACGCCGCCGTCTGAGCCCACGCCCAAGCCGATAGAAAACGGCCCAATCGGCACGCTCACGCCCACACCACCGCCCACCGAGCTGCATCCGGTCAACCCGAGCAGCGCAGCCACAGCGGTGGTCGTCAGTAAAAGCGCCGCAGTGCGGGCGGGCAAAGTCGGGATCAAGGTCATGGCAACAAACTCCTCAGCAAAAATAAACCCGCGCCGCCGTGGCCTGCACGGTGGCGCGGGTCAAGCTGAAACCCGGCTGGTTCAGCTGGTTTTAGCTTACACCAGCAGCGCGTTCACACGCTTGACGTAAGCGGCGGGGTCTTCAGGCAGGCCGCCTTCGGCCAGCAAGGCTTGGTCGAACAAGATGTGCGCCAAGTCGTTGAAGTGGACGCTGCCGTCCAGCTTCTTGACCAGCGCGTGTTCGGCGTTCACTTCCAGCACCGGCTTGACTTCCGGTGCTTGCTGACCGGCTTGCTTGAGCATCCGCGCCAGTTGCATGCTCATGCCCGAGTCTTGCACCACCAAGCAGGCGGGGCTGTCCACCAAGCGGGTGGTGATGCGCACGTCGTCGGCCTTGTCTTTCAGGGCTTCTTTCAGCTTGGCCAGCAGGGGCTTGAAGGCTTCGGCGGCGGTTTCGGCGGCTTGCTTTTCTGCGTCGTCTTGCAGCTTGCCCAAATCGACCGCGCCCTTGGCCACGGATTGCAGCGGCGTACCGTCAAAGTCGTTCAAGAAGTTCAGCGCCCACTCGTCCACGCGGTCGCTCATCAGCAGCACTTCAATGCCTTTTTTCTTGAACACTTCCAGCTGCGGGCTGTTCTTGGCTGCGGCCAAGGTGTCGGCGGTGATGTAGTAGATAGCGTCTTGGCCGTCTTTCATGCGCGCTTTGTAGTCGGCAAACGACACGGTCACGCCGTCAGCGTGGGTCGAGGCAAAGCGCAGCAGCTTGGCCAGACGTTCGCGGTTGGCAAAGTCTTCGCCCAAGCCTTCTTTCAGCACGGTGCCGAATTCGGCGTAGAAGCGGCTGTACTTGCCGAGCTTGGCCTTGTCGTCTTCGTCCAGCACGTCGGTCACGCCGTCGGCATTGGCGGCGGGCAGCTTGTCGTGCTTGGCCAAGTCTTCCAGCATGGACAGCACGCGCTTGGTGCAGCCGTCGCGGATGGCTTTGACATCGCGGCTTTCTTGCAGCAGCTCGCGGCTGACGTTCAGCGGCAGGTCAGCCGAATCGACCACGCCGGTCACGAAGCGCAAGTAGCTGGGCAGCAGCGCTTCGGCCTCGTCCATGATGAACACGCGCTTGACGTAGAGCTTGATGCCCGCCTTTTTGTCGCGGTTCCACAGGTCTTGCGGCGCGCGGCCCGGAATGTAGAGCAGTTGGGTGTATTCGGTGCTGCCTTCAACGCGGTTGTGCGTCCAGGTCAGCGGCGCTTCAAAGTCGTGGCTGATGGCTTTGTAGAACTCGGCGTACTGCTCGTCGCTGATGTCTTTTTTGGGGCGCGTCCACAGCGCGGTGGCTTGGTTGATGGCCGACCACTCGCCGGTCTTGACCATCTGGCCGGGTTGGTCGTTTTCGCCCTCTTTCCACTCTTCGGCTTCCATCAAGATGGGCAAGCTGATGTGGTCGGAGTACTTGCCGACGATTTCTTTCAGCTTCCAGCTGCTGGCGTAGTCGAGTGCGTCGTCGCGCAGGTGCAGCGTGACGCTGGTGCCGCGCTGGGCGCGGTTGATGGCTTCGACCTCAAAGTCGCCCGTGCCGCCGCTGACCCAGCGCACGCCTTCGCTAGCGCTCACACCAGCGCGGCGCGATTCGACGGTGATCTTGTCGGCGACGATGAAGCCCGAATAAAAGCCCACGCCAAACTGGCCGATCAGTTGCGCGTCTTGCTTTTGGTCGCCCGACAGCTTGGACATGAAGTCCTTGGTGCCGCTCTTGGCGATGGTGCCCAAGTGGTCGATGGCCTCCTGCGCGCTCATGCCGATGCCGTTGTCGGTGATGGTCAGGGTCTTGGCGTCTTTGTCAAAGGCCAAGCGCACTTCTAGGTTGGGTGCGTCTTCGTACAAGCCGGTGTTGTTCAGCGCCTCAAAACGCAGCTTGTCGCAGGCGTCAGAGGCGTTGGAGATCAGCTCG
>CALMOI010000355.1 GCA_937871735.1 uncultured Comamonadaceae bacterium | reverse complement strand
GTGGGACAAGCCCATCAACACGCCCGCCAGCACGCCCCAGTACAGCCGAGGCGCGGCCAGCAACGTGATGGCGAAGGTCACGCCAGCCGTCACAGCTTCCATGCGGGAAATGCGCCACAGCCGCACAAACGCCATCGGTTTGACCAAGCCCACCACCGCCACCAGCACGATGGCCGACAACACCGCTTGCGGCACCTGCGCCAGCATCGGGGTCCACAGCAGCAAGGCGATCAACACCACCAGCACCGACACCACGGTGGCCCAGCCGGTTTGCGCGCCCGCGTACAAATTCAGTGCCGAGCGCGAAAACGACGAGCTGGTCGGGAACGACCCGCTCAAGCCCGAAGCGATTTTGGCCAACCCTTGACCGATCAAATCTTGGTCTTGATCCCAGCGCTGACCGGCGCGCTGGTTGTCTACTTTGGCGCTAGAGGCGGTTTCCATGAAGCTGACCAGCGTCAGCACCAAGGTGGGCAGCAGCAAATGGCTCAACTCAGCCCAGCTCGGCCAGGTTGGCAGACTCCAACTGGGCAAACCGCTGGGCAACGCGCCCACCACTTTGCCGCCCGCCGCTGCAAACCCGCTCCAGTAGCTGACCGCTGCCGCGCCCGCCACAATGAACAGCACCGACGGAAAGCGAGGCCGCCAGCGCCGCACCAACACCAGCAAGGCCACGCTGACCACGCCAAACATCGCAGCCGCTGGGTTCCAGTGCGGATGCGCGGTGAACCAACCCGCGTCCAAGCCCAGCAAGGCGGGCAGTTGCGAGGCCATGATCAGCAGCGCCGCGCCTTGGGTGAAGCCCATCAACACCGGCGAGCTGATCAGGTTCAGCAGCCAGCCAAAGCGAATCAAGCCCAGCACGATTTGCAGCACGCCGCTCAGCAGCGCCAGCCACCCGGCCAGCGCCACCCATTGCGCGCTGCCCAACTCGGCCAGACCGGTCAACGAGGTGCCTACCAGCAAGCAGCTCAGCGCCGTGGGCCCAACGGACAGCCGTGTGGAAGCGCTGAACAGCACCGCCACCAGCGCGGGCAGCATCGAGGCGTAAATGCCGGTGATCAGCGGCATACCGGCCAGCGCGGCGTAGGCCACACCTTGCGGAATCACCATCAGCCCTACTGTCAGGCCAGCCAACACCTCGCTGTGCAGCAAAGCCTTGGTGGGACGCGGCCAACGTAAAAAGGGCAGGGCGCGCAAGAAGAGTTCACGTCGCAAGGTCATGCGACATGGTAAGCGCGGAAGCTCAGTGCTCAGTGCCGCACACGGCGCAATGGGCCTGACGGCCAATGCGAATGCTGGTGAATTCCATGCTCCGGCCGTCGAGCATCAGCAACCGCCCGGCCAGTGATTCGCCTACGCCGCACAGCAGTTTCAGCGCTTCAGCAGCTTGCATGGTGCCGATGATGCCGACCAGCGGCGCAAACACGCCCATCGTGGCGCAGCGGGTTTCTTCCATGCTGCTGGACTCAGGGAAGATGCAGGCGTAGCACGGCGATGTGCTGGCGCGCGTGTCGTAGACCGAGATTTGCCCATCCATCCGAATCGCCGCGCCCGAAACCAGCGGTTTGCGATGCTGCACGCAAGCGCGGTTGATGGCGTGGCGGGTGGCGAAGTTGTCGGTGCAGTCCAGCACCACATCGGCTTGCGGCACAAGCTGATCCAACAGCGCCGCATCAGCGCGTTGCAGCACGGGCGTGACTTGCACATCGGGGTTGATGGCTGCAATTGCCGCTTGCGCTGACAGCGCCTTGGGCTGGCCCACGCGCTCTAGCGTGTGCGCCACTTGGCGCTGCAAGTTGGTGGCATCGACCGTGTCGTGATCCACCAGTGTGATGCGGCCCACCCCAGCGCTGCCCAAGTACAACGCCACCGGCGAGCCCAAACCGCCCGCGCCAATCACCAGCGCATGTGAGGCCAACAGCGCTTCTTGACCTTCCACGCCCAGTTCGTTGAGCAGGATGTGGCGCGAGTAGCGCAGCAGTTGGTCGTCTTGCATGGCGTGGCGCGCAGGCGGTGGTGGTCAGCGTTGCTTCTTGTCTTTGCGCTCAGCGGGGACGGGTTCGCCGTCCTTGCTATCTTCCTTGCGCACCACCAGCGTTTTGCTGACCTGCACGGGCTCGCCCTTGAGCTTGTGCAGCGCCTGCATCAGCGGGAAGTCTTTGTCCGAACCCAGCTCCGGCAGCTTGCGCTCGCTGGCGGGTTTCAGGGCTTCGGCTTCCAAGCGCTTGCGGGCGACTTCGCGGGCATCTTCCAAGGCTTTTTCTTTGGCTGCATCGGTCTTTTCAGAGTCAACGCCGTTGCCTAAGTGCTTTTCCAGATCAGCTTCACGGGTGCGCAGCGCGGCAAACAAATTGCCCTCGGCGGTTTCGTCCACCATCACGTCGGGCACGATGCCGGTGGCCTGAATGGTCTTGCCGCTGGGGGTGTAGTAGCGTGCGGTGGTCAGCTTCAGTGCGGTATCGGGGCCGAGCGGACGCACGGTTTGCACCGAGCCCTTGCCGAAGGTTTGATTGCCCATCACCAAGCCGCGTTTGTGGTCTTGCAGCGCGCCCGCCACAATTTCGCTGGCCGAGGCCGAGCCTTCGTTGACCAGCACCACCAGCGGCACCTTCTTGAGTGCGGCGGGCAGGC
>CALMOI010000354.1 GCA_937871735.1 uncultured Comamonadaceae bacterium | reverse complement strand
TCAGCGCGCTCGATCAGCTCAATCTTGTAGCCGTCGGGATCGGTGACAAAGGCAATCACCGTGCTGCCGCCTTGGACTGGCCCGGCCTCGCGGGTCACGTTGCCGCCAGCGGCGCGGATTTTTTCGACGGCAGCGCGTGCATCGGGCACGCCCAGCGCAATGTGGCCGTAGGCGGTGCCCGGTTCGTAGCTGGTCACGCCCCAGTTGTAGGTCAGTTCCAGCTCGGCGTGCTCGGGGTTGCTGCCGTAGCCCAAAAACGCCAGCGTGTAGCGGTACTCGGGGTTCTCAGACGTGCGCAGCAGCTTCATGCCCAGCACGTCGGTGTAGAAAGTGATGGCGCGTTGCAGATCGCCGACGCGCAGCATGGTGTGCAAAATTCGCATGGTTGACGGTGTGTGAGTGGACGATGCGGGATTGTCGCCCAGCCCTGCCACCACCGCTTCCAGTTCCCCGCGTAGCCAGCGGTGCGCCGCGTCGTGCTGATGGCGCATGTGCCAAACCATGTACATCGGCAGCGTGGGGCAGGGCAGGGGCGGCTCGATGCTGGCCAAGTCGCGCAGCCAGTGCGATTGCAGTCGCCCCGGCGCGGTCGCCAGCAAATCACTGCCGCGCAAAAACGACGGCAGCCCCGCAAACCCCGGCACCATCACCGCAAAGTGGCGCTGCACGCCGCGTGCCGCCAGCCATTGGTCAAGATCCAACGGGCGGCGCGGTGCGTACACCACGGTGGCGTGGGCGGCGGCCAAGTACTCGGCGCGGTCACGCGGGGCGGCGCGCACGGCGGGGTCGTAGAACACGCGGTAATGATCTTCAAACAGCCGCTTTTGCAAGATGTCGGTGCCGTCCGGCGGGCGCGGGCTGATGACGAGTTGGCACTGCTCGTGGCGCAGCAGCTCCAAGCTGGGCACGTCTGAGGGAATGATGCGCAGCGCCACGCCCGGCGCTTGCACCCGCAGCCGCGCCATCAACGCGGGCAGCAGCAAATCGCGCTGAAAGTCGTTGGCGGCGATGGTGAAAGTGGTGTGCCAGCGCACCGGCTCAAAGTTGCCGCTGCGGGCAAAGCGCTCTAGCGTGTCGAGGAGTTCGCGGGCTTGCGCGGCCAAGCTTTCAGCCCGCGCCGTGGCCACGATGCCGCGCCCCGACTTCACAAACAACGGGTCGCGGGTGATGGCGCGCAGCTTGTCCAGCAAATGGCTGACGGCGGATTGCGTCACGCCCAGCCGCTGCGCCGCGCCGGTGATGCTGCCCGCCTCCACCACCGCCACCAGCAGTTGCAGCAAACGGGCATCAAGGTCTGACCAATCGAATTCACTCATGAGTTCGATCATGAATCATCTATTTATCTCGGTCAATCAAAGCGGGACACTGGCCGCACTGCACACGCCACCCAGGAGACAACACCATGAGCACCCGAGCCCTTCCCCCCATTCCCGGCACCACACCGTTTGATGGCGAACAAGCCCAAAAAGGCTACGCGCTGAACAAAATGTGCTTCTCTTTCAACACGGCAGACAACCGCGCCGCCTTCTTGAAAGACGAAGAAGCCTACATGCGCCAGTACGGCCTGAACGCGCAGCAAGCCGCCGCCATCCGCGCCCGCAACGTGCTGCAACTGATCGCCGCCGGGGGCAATGCTTATTACTTGGCCAAGTTCGCCGGGATTTTTGGCTTGGACATGCAAGACATCGGTGCCCAGCAAACCGGCATGACCAAAGACGAATTCAAGGCCAAGCTCGCCGCCGCCGCCCATTCCTAAATCCACAACACCAACTCACAGGAGCACAGAACATGGCACAACTTATCGGCGGCCTCGGCACCTCGCACATTCCGGCCATTGGCGGCGCAATCCACAAAGGCATCCAAAACGAACCGTACTGGAAACCCTTCTTCGACGGCTTTCCGCCCATCCGCGAATGGCTGGCCGAGAAAAAGCCCGACGTGGTGGTCATGTTCTACAACGACCACGGCCTGAACTTCTTCCTCGACAAGATGCCGACCTTCGCCGTCGGTGCCGCCGCGCCATACAACAACGCCGACGAAGGCTGGGGCATTCCCACGCTGCCGCCGTTCAAGGGTGATTTGGACTTGTCGTGGCACCTGATTAACACCCTGGTCGAAAAGGAATTTGACGTGGTCACCTGCCAAGAAATGCTGGTCGATCACGCCTGCACCCTGCCGCTGAAGCTGTTCTGGCCCGAAGGCGATTGCCCGGTGGCTGTGGTGCCGGTGTGCATCAACACCGTGCAGTTCCCGCTGCCCAGCGCCAAGCGCGTCTACGCTTTGGGCAAAGCCGTGGGCCAAGCGATTCAGTCGTGGGACAGCAGCAAGAAAGTGGCGGTGATCGCCTCCGGCGGCCTGAGCCACCAGCTGGACGGCGAACGCGCAGGCTTCATCAACAAAGCCTTCGACTTGCAATTCTTGGACAGCTTGGACACCAACCCCGAATGGGCGACGCAGTTCAGCGTGCACGAGCTGGTCGAAAAAACCGGCACCCAAGGCGTGGAACTGCTGATGTGGCTGGCCATGCGCGCCGCCCTGACCGCCGCAGGCCCCAAG
>CALMOI010000353.1 GCA_937871735.1 uncultured Comamonadaceae bacterium | reverse complement strand
GTTGGTGCACCGCGTCATCAAGGCGATTTTGGCCAAGCGACGCTACCAGTTGCCCGCGTTGCCGCTGCCCGGCGAAGCCCACGCCAAGCTGGCCAAGCGCCTGCAAAAAGGCATGGCGGGCAAGGTGCGCGAGCCCGATCAAAAGCCGAAAAAACTCACAGCCGACCAGATTGCGTGGCAAGCAGCGGGCCTGCATTGCAGCGCCAACGAACGCCGCGCCGACGAAGCCAGCCGCGATGTGGAAGCCTGGCTCAAGTGCAAGTTCATGCGCGACCATTTGGGCGAGGAGTACAGCGGTGTGGTCACTTCAGCGGCCACTTTCGGTGTCTTTGTGACGCTGGACGAGCTGTATGTGGAAGGCATGGTGCACGTCACCGAGCTGGGCGGCGAGTATTTCCGCTTTGATGAGGCGCGCCAAGAACTGCGCGGCGAACGCACGGGGATTCGCTACGCCATCGGCACGCGGGTGCGGATCCAAGTCAGTCGCGTGGATTTGGATGGCCGCAAGATCGACTTCCGCTTGGTGCGTGATCAAGACGAAGTGGTGCTGCGCGCCTTGCGCGACAAGGGGCTGCCAGCCAGTGGTAGCGCCGTTGATGCAGCGGGCGAAGAGCGTGTGCGGCCTGTGAAGCGGGCGGCATCCAAAGCCAGTGCCACCGATCGGCCTGCGCGCGCTGCCAGCAAACCCCGCGCCACGCCGGCCAAGCGCACGTCGGTGAAAAAGTCCAACGCCAAGTCGCGCAAACCGCGACATTGATGGACGTTGACCGCGCCTCAGTCTGCCGTCAAGCGGCGGGCGAGGGCGCTGGCGGTGAGGGTGCGGCCTTCGGGCCACTCATCAGCGCGTGCGCCGTGCTGGTACACCGCCGCGCAGGCCGCAGCCCACGGTGAATCGCCTTGCGCGAGTCGAGCTCCGATCAGCCCCGCCAGCACGTCGCCCGTGCCAGCGGCGGCCAGCTTGGCATTGCCTGTCAGATTGATGACCGGGATTTGCCCTGGCCCGGCCACCACGCTGCCCGAGCCTTTCAGCACGACCACGGCACCCAGTTCGGTGACCAACTGCTGCGCTGCCGCCAGCCGATTGGCTTGCACTTGGGCGCTGCTGGATTGGAGCAGACGGGCGGCTTCGAGCGGATGGGGTGTCAGCACGGTCGCCCAGCCTAAGCTTTGCCGTGCGCGCAGTTGCGCCCGCAAGGCCGTATCACTGGCAATGGCGTTGAGCGCGTCGGCATCCAGCACCAAGCGTGGCGCTTCGGTCAGCACGCGGGCCAGTGGCTCGCGCACGGCCATGCCGCCGCCGCAACCGCATACGACAGTGAGGCCAGCCGCATCTAAACGCCCGAGTGCGGGCAGGCTGCGCAGCATCAATTCGGGTTGAATCGGATCGGCGGTGAGGCTGCCGCCGTCCAGCAAGCAGACCAACACGCGCCCCGCGCCGCCGTGCAGTGCGGCGCTGGCGGCGAGCAATGCCGCGCCGCTCATGCCCATGCCGCGTGCGGCCAAACCTTCGCCGCCCAAGATCGCCACGTCGCCGTTGCTGCCTTTGTGC
>CALMOI010000352.1 GCA_937871735.1 uncultured Comamonadaceae bacterium | reverse complement strand
CTCCGCAGCCAGCCTGCACAGCGCCATCAGCAAAATCAGCGACACACCGGGCTGCGTGGTGATATCAGGCAGCGTGGGCGGCGCAGTTGCTACCCAACTGATGCAATTGCTGCGCAATGAAAAGCTGGCAATAGCCCATGCCGCCCCGTGGCTGCCCACCCTGCCCACTGAGAAGGACGACCGCACGTTTGCGATCTTTGCCAGCCGTCAAGCGCAGATCACGCAGGTGCTGAAAAACCAAGCCTCTTTGGGCATCAAACAACTGGGCGTGATTTACGCCTCCGCCCGCGACGAGGCTTTGCACCAAAAAGATGTGCAACTCAGTGCGGCCCAAATGCAAATTAGCCTGCAAACCTTCCGGGCCAACGATGACTTGCGCGCATTGGGTCAACGCTTGGGGCCCAACACACCGGCCATGCTGCTGTTTGTGGGGGGTACGCCTGAGTTGGCGCGCTTTGCCCAAGGTTTGGACAAACAAGCCCGCCAACGCTATGTGATCGGTTTGGCCGACATCAACTTGCAAACCTTGGCTCAGATGGGCGGCAAATTTCAAACGCCCATCATTGCGGCGCAGGCCGTGCCGCAAGTCACCTCAGGGCTTCAAGTGGTGCGGCAGTATCGGCAAGTGATGGCGCAACTGTTTGATGAAGCGCCCTCGCCGCTCAGTCTGTCGGGCTTCATTGCCGCCCGCTACACCTACGAAGTCATGAACGACATCACCGGGCCGCTCACGCGCACCCAAGTTCTCGAAGCCTTTCAACGCCGCACCAGCATTGACCTTGGTGGCTTTCAAGTCAGCCCCAGTCTCAGCAAAAACAACATTCGTCTTGTGACTCAAAGCATGCTGGCCAACGATGGTCGCGTCATCAGTTGAGGCAAGCGCCGCCATTGCGCACCGAATCATGTTCCTCGAATGCTATGCTGACCCCAGCAACCACAACACAACACTCATGCAAAACGGAACTCGCCTCGCCGCTGTGGACTTGGGCTCCAACAGCTTTCGCCTCGAAATTGGTCGCTTTGATCACGGACAAATTCACCGCACTGAATACCTGAAAGAAACCGTCCGCCAAGGCAACGGTTTAGATGAAGAACGCAACCTGACGCTGCCCGCCATGCAGCGCGGCTGGGATTGCCTGGCGCGCTTTGGCGAACGCTTGGCGGGTTTTGAACCGCACCAAGTGCGCGCCGTGGCCACGCAAACGCTGCGCGAAGCCCGCAACCGCGCTGACTTTCTAGGCCGCGCCGAAGAAATTTTGGGTTTCCCCATCGACGTGATTTCAGGTCGAGAAGAAGCCCGTTTGATTTACCAAGGCGTGGCGCACCTGCTGCCCCAATCGGACGAGCGCCGCTTGGTGGTGGACATCGGTGGCCGCTCTACTGAGCTGATTTTGGGCCAAGGCTTCACCTCCAACGTCACCGAGTCTTACCGCGTGGGCAGCGTGGCGTGGTCGATGAAGTACTTCCAAGACGGCAACTTCACACCTATGGCCTTCAAAATGGCCGAAATCGCCGCCAAAGCCGTGCTGGACGAAGCCCTGAATGCCTACCGCCGCAGCACTTGGGACGTGGCTTACGGCGCGTCGGGCACGATAGGCGCGGTCGGCGACATGCTGGGCGCGGCGGGCTGGCCCACAGGCACCGTGACCCGCGAAGGTTTGGACTGGCTGCAAGAGCGTTTGCTCAAAGCGCAGCGCGCCGACAACCTGCGTATCGACCAGCACGGCGGCCTGGTGGACGCGCTGCGCGGC
>CALMOI010000351.1 GCA_937871735.1 uncultured Comamonadaceae bacterium | reverse complement strand
CGCCAAGGAGCCGATCTCGATGGAAACCCCCATCGGCGACGACGACGACAGCCACTTGGGCGACTTCATCGAAGACGGTGCCAACACCGCCCCGATTGAAGCGGCGATGCAAGCCGGTCTGCGCGACGTGGTCAAGGACATCTTGGACAGCCTCACCCCGCGCGAAGCCAAGGTGCTGCGCATGCGCTTCGGCATCGAAATGTCCACCGACCACACGCTGGAAGAAGTGGGCAAGCAGTTCGACGTGACCCGCGAACGCATCCGCCAGATCGAAGCCAAGGCGCTGCGCAAGCTCAAGCACCCGAGCCGCTCGGACAAGCTGCGCAGCTTTATCGACACGCTGTAAACCACAGCCGCAGCGGCGCACCCCGCCGCTGCACTCAGCCGCCTCGGCCCCTGGCCGCAGGCGGCTTTTTTGTGGCCGGTGGACAACTCAGGGCGGGTCTTGCGGGGCAGGAAGCGCCTAGTTCAGTCAGGTCTTCTTACAATGCTGACGATGAACTTACCCGCTCACCAACTCAGCATGACGGTCTTGATGACCCCCGACATGGCCAATTTTTCGGGCAATGTCCACGGGGGCGCAATTTTGAAGTTGCTTGACCAAGTGGCTTACGCCTGCGCCAGCCGCTATGCCGCGTGTTACGTGGTCACGCTCAGCGTCGATCAGGTGATGTTTTTGCAGCCCGTGCATGTAGGCGAGCTGGTCACGTTTTTGGCCAGCGTCAACTACACCGGCAATTCGTCGATGGAGATTGGCATCAAGGTGGTGGCTGAAGACATCCGCACGCAAGTGGTGCGGCATGTGAACAGCTGCTTTTTCACGATGGTGGCCGTGGACGAGGATCGCAAGCCGGTCAAAGTGCCGCCGCTGCGCCCCTTCAGCCCGGACGAGCGCCGCCGCTTTGCCGCCGCCCAGTTGCGCAAGACGCTGCGCCAAGAGTTCGCGGCTCGCTTCAAGGCCAGCCACTTTCCCAACCCCGGCGAGGCCAACATCGCCCCGCCATCCAGCGCCAACTGAGCGATTTTTGCGCCGCCCACAGGCCCAATCGGGCCTTTGAACGGGCGGTGCCGGGCGCAAGTTCAGGCGGCGCTGGCTGTGATGGCCGCCAGCATGGCGGGCGAGCCTTGCAGCGCGGCGCGTTGCATCAGGTGGTAGACGGCGCGCAGGCCGCCCAGTTCTTCGCCGCCACCGGCGCGGCCGGGGCCGCCGTGCTTCAGGGTGGGGAGGGCCGAGCCGTGGCCCGTTGCCTCGGGCGCGGCTTCCCGATCCAGGATTTGCAGACGGCCATGCCAAGCCGCTGCCAGCGGGATCGCTTGCGCGGCGATGGCCGGGTCTTTGGTGACCAGCGTGCCCGCCAAGCTGCCCTTGCCGCGTGCCGCTAGGGCCAGCGCGTCGGCCATGCCGTCGTGCGGCATCAGGGTGCAGACCGGGCCGAAGGCTTCCACGTCATGCACCGTGGGGTGTTGGTGCGGGGTGCGGGTCAGCAGCAGCGTGGGCGGGTAGAACGCGCCTTGGGCTGTGCCCTCGCCCACCGGGGCGAAGTGAGCGTCGCCACCAAAGATGATGTCCGCGCCTTGGCTCAAGGTCAGCACGCGCTCGGCCACGTCGGCTTGCTGCTCGCGTGAGGCCAGCGCGCCCATGCGCACGCCCTCCACCGCCGGGTCGCCGACGGTGATCTTGGCCAGACGGGCGCTGATGCGCTCAGCCACGGTGTCCAGGTGCTCACGCGGCACGATGGCGCGGCGGATGGCGGTGCATTTTTGCCCGGCCTTCATGGTCATCTCGCGCACCACTTCTTTGACGAACAGGTCGAACTCTTCGTCCTCCGGGCTGACATCCGGGGCCAAGATGGCGCAGTTGAGCGAGTCGGCCTCGGCATTGAACGGGATGCTGTGGGCAATGATGTTGGGGTGGACGCGCAGCTTGGCCGCCGTGTCCGCCGAGCCGGTGAAGGTCACCACGTCGGTGCCTTGCAAATGATCCAGCAGGTCGCCGGTACTGCCCACCACCAGTTGCAGCGCGCCTGCGGGCAGGATGCCGGACTGGTCGATCAGGCGCACCAGCGCCTCGGTCAGGTAGCTGGTGGCGCTGGCGGGTTTGCCGATGCAGGGCATCCCGGCCAAAAAGGTGGGCGCAAACTTTTCGAGCAAGCCCCAGACCGGGAAGTTGAAGGCGTTGATATGCACCGCCAGCCCGCCACGCGGCACCAGGATGTGCGTGCCGCTGTAGCAGCCGGTTTTGCCCAAGCTGATCTGCGGCCCTTCGTGCACCAGATTGCCGTTGGCGGGCAGGCCCTTGGCGGCCAAGCTGGCGTAGACAAACAGGGTGCCGACGCCGCCTTCAATGTCCACCCAGCCATCGTTGCGCGTGGCACCCGTGTGGGCCGACAGGGCGTAGAGGGTTTCTTTGTGCTCGGTCAGGTACTTGGCCAGCTCTTTGAGCTTGGCGGCGCGCTGCTGAAAGCTCAGCGCCAGCAGCCCCGGCAAGCCGACGTTGCGGGCGTAGGCCACGGCGGCGGCAAAGTCAGGCTTTTCGGCATGGGTATGGGCCACGATCTGGCCGTTGATGGCGCTGTGCAGCGCTTGGGCCGGTTGCTGGCCGATCCATTGGCCAGCGATGAAGCTTTGGAGTTGAGTGGTCATGGTGTGAGGCGTCAGGAGTGAAGAACAGAACTTTTAATGCACTAGACTTCGCAGCCCACATGCAATCATGAACTATTGTGCATGAATCACGCCATTTTGCCACGCCCCGCCCACCGCTGGCTAGGGGTAGACCCGGCCTACGCCACCACCCCGTCGCGCACCAATGCGGCAATCGCGGCCTCGTCCAAACCCAGCGCGGCCAGCAGTTCGTGGGTGTGTTCGCCGATGCGCGGCGGCTGGCGGTGGATGCCCAGGCGCTGCCCGTCCATCGTGATCGGGAACAGCGTGGTCTTGACCGACTGGCCCGCCTTGTCGCCATCAGGCAAGGTGATGTCGGCCAAGCCGCCGGTTTGCAGCAGATGCGGGTCGTCCAGCAGGTCGTGCGGGCGGCGGATGGGGGCGTAGGGCAGCCCGGCGCGCTCCATCGCCTCGGCCAGAGCGGCGGCGGGCCAGTGCGCTAGGCGCTGGCGCAGCGCGGGCAGCAGCCACTCGCGCGCCTGCACCCGCAGGTTGTTGCTGGCCAATTCTGGCTGGGCGTAGAGGTCGGGCAGGTCGAGGATTTGGCAAAAGACTTGCCACTGCGCGTCGCTGACGGCGGCCAAAAAGATCTGCTCCGTGCCATCCTGCACCGTGAACACGTCGTAAATGC
>CALMOI010000350.1 GCA_937871735.1 uncultured Comamonadaceae bacterium | reverse complement strand
TGGCTACTCGTCCGAGGACCTTGTCGGTCGCGTCAATCACAAACCACTCGTGCACCACGTCAGCGGGTTTGGCGCTGAAGGTTTTGGTCATGAGTTTGCTCTTTAAAAAGCGGGTTTGGCGGACTCTTTTCCACGGTCGGTGCGCCTTCTTTGGCCTTTGCCTTGCGGCTGTGGCCTGAGCGCCTCTTAGGTGGCAAATGAACTTCGTCGCGGAGTCACAAATGCGCTACGAAGCCTTCTATTATACGAATAATCAAGCACTTAGGGCAAGGTTGGCGTGCGTTTTAGCCACCTAGGCGTTACCATGCCCGCATGTTCAGTTACCGCCACGCCTTCCATGCCGGCAACCACGCCGATGTGCTCAAGCACACCACGTTGATTGCCACCCTCAAGCACCTGACGCAAAAAGACGCGGGGCTGACCTTGATCGACACCCACGCAGGCGCAGGTTTGTACCGCCTCGACGGCGACTACGCCGAAACCGGCGGCGAAGCGCGCGAGGGCATCTTCAAATTGATGAGCAGCTTGCGCCCCGCCGCTGCCACCGCGCTGCCCGATGTGGCTCCAGCCCTGCAAGACTATTTGGACTTGATCGCCAGCTTCAACCCAGACGGGCGACTGCGCGTCTACCCTGGCTCGCCGTTTGTCACGCACAGCCTGATGCGCGCCGAGGCCCGCGACAAGCTCAAGCTGTTTGAACTGCACCCCACCGACAGCAAAGTGCTGGCCGGCAACGTGGCGCAGCTCGAAGCCGGGCGGCAAATTGCCGTGGCCCGCCAAGACGGTTTTGAAGGACTCAAATCTTTCCTGCCGCCGCCCAACCGCCGCGCGATGGTGCTGATTGATCCCAGCTACGAAATCAAGAGTGACTACCTCAAAGTCAGCGCCTGCATCCAAGACTGCCTGAAGCGCTTTGCCACCGGCACCTACTTGGTGTGGTACCCGGTGATTCCGCGCCCAGAAGCGCACGAACTGCCGCGCCGCCTCAAAACCTTGGCCAACCAAGCCAAGCGCCCGTGGCTGCACGCCACGCTGGCCATCGGCTCAGAAGATGCGGCACCAACCGCTGTGCAAGTCTCGCCCCACGGCATGGTCGAACCCGCCGAGCGCCGCCGCCCCGGCTTGCGCGCCAGCGGCATGTTCGTCATCAACCCGCCGCACACGCTGAAGGCCGCGTTGCAAGCCGCGCTGCCCCAAGTGCTGGCTGCACTGGGACGCGGCGCGGGCAAGGGCTTCACCGTGGACGCGGGCGGCTGATCGTCAAACCGCAGCCAGCGCCTGTTCCAAATCGGCCAGCAGGTCGTCGATGTGCTCAATGCCTATCGACAGGCGCACCATGTCCAGACTCACGCCCGCACGGGCCAGCTCTGCGGCGTTGAGCTGGCGGTGGGTGGTCGAGGCCGGGTGGCAAGCCAGCGACTTGGCATCGCCAATGTTGACCAAGCGGGTGAACAGTTGCAGCGCGTCTTGGAAGCGTGCGCCTGCGGCCAACCCGTCATCTGACTTCAGGCCAAAGCTGATGATGCCCGAGGCGCGTCCGCCCATTTGCTGCTGCACCAGCGCGTGGTCGGCGTGGTCGGCCAGACCGGCGTAGTTGACCCAGGCCACCTTGGGATGGTTCTTCAGGTGCTGGGCCACCTTGACGGCGTTCTCGCAGATGCGATCCATGCGCAGCGCCAAGGTCTCAATGCCTTGCAGGATCTGGAAGGCGTTCATCGGCGACAGAGCCGCGCCCATGTTGCGCAGCGGCACCACGCGGGCGCGGGCGATGTAGGCGGCAGCGCCCAGCGCTTCGGTGTAGACCACGCCGTGGTAGCTCACGTCCGGCTCGTTCAGGCGCTTGAAGCGCGCTTTGTGTTCAGCCCAAGGGAATTTGCCGCTATCGACAATCGCGCCGCCGATGCTGGTGCCGTGGCCGCCCAGGTACTTGGTCAGCGAATGCACCACGATGTCGGCCCCATGCTCAAACGGGCGGCACAGGTAGGGGCTGCACACGGTGTTGTCCACGATCAGCGGCACACCGGCTGCGTGAGCGATGGCGGCCAGAGCGGCGATGTCGGTGACGTTGCCCAGCGGGTTGCCCACGGATTCGCAGTAGACGGCTTTGGTTTTGTCGTCGATCAGCGCGGCAAAACTGATGGGGTCGCGCGGATCGGCAAAACGCACCTCGATGCCCATCTGCGGGAAGGTGTGGGCAAACAGGTTATAGGTGCCGCCGTAGAGCGTGCTGGCCGAGATGATGTTGTCGCCGGTTTCGGCAATGGTCTGGATGGCGTAAGCAATCGCCGCCATGCCCGAGGCCACGGCCAGCGCACCTATGCCGCCCTCCATCGCCGCAATGCGCGCTTCCAGCACCGCATTGGTCGGGTTCATGATGCGGCTGTAGATGTTGCCCGCGACCTTCAGGTCGAACAAGTCTGCGCCGTGCTGGGTGTTGTCAAAGGCGTAAGCCACCGTCTGGTAGATGGGGACGGCGACGGCCTTGGTGGTGGGATCGGGCGTGTAGCCGCCGTGGACGGCCAGGGTTTCGATTTTCATGGGTGTCTCCTCAAGTCAACAATGGACTCGCAGATTGTGGCGTAACCTCATCATCACCCCAAGACCCGCTGTCACCCTCGCGCAGGCGCACCAACCGCGTTCACTGGCGCAGCAACTGCACCATGTGGTCGCCATCCAGCACATCCAAAGTCTCGGCGGCTTTGCGGCTCAGGCCGATGATGCGGCCCTTGGTGTGCGGCCCCCGGTCGTTGATGCGCACCACCACTTCGCGTCCGTTGACCATGTTGCGCACCTTCACGCGGGTGCCAAAGGGCAGCGTGCGGTGCGCCGCTGTGAGGGCGTTCATGTCCAAGCGCTCACCGCTGGCGGTCGGGCGACCTTGCAAGCCCAGGCCGTACCACGTCGCCAAGCCGCGTCCAATTTCCACCACCATGCTGCTGGAGTCCGCGACTTCCAAGGCGCTGTCGTCCACCTCGGGGCTGTCAACCAAGCTTTCGGCTGGCGCTTGCACGGGTTTGGTGGCTTGCTTGCGCACCGGCTCGGTTTTGACGGGCGCGGGCATGGCGAACTCCGGCTGGGCCGCAGCCGTTGTTTCTGAAGCAGGTGCAGCACGGAAATGCGACCACACCCCCAGCATGGCCAGCACCAAACTGTCGGCCAAACGCTGGTACAGCGGCCCGGACGCCGCCTCCGAAGGCGCTGCCGCATTGCGCGACTGCGCCCACACCGGCATCGCCAATTGCAGGCAGAGCATCAGCCCGCCCACCATCCGGCGATGCGGCCACTGGCTCATGATGCTTGCAAACGCCGCACGATCTCGGTCGTGGCCGCGCTTTGGTTCATGGTGTAGAAGTGCAGACCCGGCACCCCCGCGCTGCGCAGGCGCTCGCACAAGTCGGTGACCACATCCAGGCCAAACGATTTGATCGAAGCCGTGTCATCACCAAAGCCTTGCAGGCGCAGCCGAATCCAGCGCGGAATCTCAGCCCCGCAAGCGTCCGAGAAGCGCAGCAACTGCGTGGAGCTGGTGATGGGCATGATGCCCGGCACCACGGGCACGGTCACGCCCAAGCGCTGCACCTCGTCCACAAAGTAGAAATAGGCGTCGGCGTTGTAGAAATACTGCGTGATCGCCGAATCAGCGCCCGCTTGCACTTTGGCTACGAAGGCGCGCAAGTCAGATTCCGACGATTTGGCTTGCGGATGAATCTCGGGGTAAGCCGCGACTTCGATGCGGAAGTCATCGCCCGTTTCAGCGCGGATGAAGGCCACCAAGTCGCTGGCGTAGGCAAATTCGCCGCCTGCGCCGTAGCCGCTGGGCAAATCGCCGCGCAAGGCCACCAGTCGGCGCACGCCCATGGCCTTCAAGGTGTGCAGTTGCTCCAGCACCGAAGCGCGGGTCGCGCCCACACAAGAAAAGTGCGAAGCCGCCGCCACGCCTTCCGCCAAAATTTCGCCCACGGCACTGAACGTGCCCGCTTGGGTTGAACCGCCTGCGCCGTAAGTCACCGAGCAAAATTCGGGCTTGAGCGCATACAACTGCTGGCGCACGCCGCGCAGTTTCTCCGCCCCTTCGGGCGTTTTGGGCGGGAAAAATTCAAAACTCAGGGGTAGCCCCATGTTCTTGACTCCTAGATCGTTGCCGCGCCGCTGGCATGGCGGGCATGGATAAAAAATTCGCGGTTGCCGTCGCCGCCGGTGATCGGGCTGTCAAACCAAGCCAGCACCACCAAGCCCAGCGAGGCGCAACAGTCGCGCAAACGCTGCTCCACCACCGGGTAAGAAGCCGGGTCTTTCACCAGTCCGTGCTTGCCGATTTGGGCCGGTTGCAGCTCAAACTGGGGCTTGACCAGCATCAGCAAGTCGCCCTCGGGCTTGAGCATCGGCACCAGCGCAGGCAGCACCAAAGTGAGCGAGATGAAAGACAAATCGCCCGTCACCAAGTCAAACTGCGCGGCGGCTTCGCTTTCGGCGGGCTCGTCTTCAGCGTCGTCATCGGCTGAATTGGCGGCGGTGGGCGCGTCGCTGGCATCGAAGTCGTCGTCCATGTCATCCATGTCGTCGTCGTCGAAACTGCGGTCGTAGTCGTCGCCGTCTTCGTCCTCGCCGTCAGACGGGATCAGGTCGGCGGCCACCATTTCGCGGGCGTTGACGCGCTCAATGCAAGTCACGCGCTCGTCTTCGCGGATGCGCTGATGCACTTGGCCGTAGCCCACGTCCACGCCCACCACGTGCGCTGCGCCGTGTTGCAGCAGGCAATCGGTGAAGCCACCGGTCGACTGGCCCACGTCCAAGCAATGCAGCCCGGTGGCGCTCAAGCCGGTGAGGCGCAGCGCGCCTTCCAGCTTCAGGCCGCCGCGCGAGACGTAGCGCGACTCAGCCACGTCCAGCAACTCAATTTCCGCCGCCAGCGGCACATCGTCGCCATTTTTCGCCACACGCTTCCACGGCAAGTTGGCATCCAGCCGCCATTGCACGCCAGCGGCAATCAGTCGCTGGGCTTGCGAGCGCGATGAGGCCCAGCCCCGTTCACACAACAGTTGGTCGATACGCATAAGGGCTAGAGATCTCAGTCAGTGGCAAAAAATAAACAACAGTAAGGCACGCTGGCAACGCAAACGGCGTGCAGCTTAGTAGCGGTAAGTGTCCGGCTTGTACGGGCCTTGCTTGGACACGCCGATGTAAGCGGCTTGCTCGTCGGTCAGCTCGGTCAGCATCGCGCCGACTTTCTTCAGATGCAGGCGCGCCACCTTTTCGTCAAGGTGCTTGGGCAACACATAAACCTGGCCGGACGCATAGTGCTCGCTGCGGGTGAACAGCTCGATTTGCGCGATGGTTTGGTTGGCAAAGCTCGACGACATCACGAAGCTCGGGTGGCCGGTGCCGCAGCCCAAGTTCACCAAACGGCCCTTGGCCAGCAAGATGATGCGTTTGCCGTCCGGGAAAATCACGTGGTCAACTTGCGGCTTGATTTCTTCCCACTCGTACTGCTCCAGCGTGGCAACTTGAATTTCGTTGTCAAAGTGGCCGATGTTGCAGACGATGGCTTGGTCTTTCATGGCCAGCATGTGCTCGTGGCGGATCACGTCCTTGTTGCCGGTGG